>CAZBOM010000061.1:0-9975 GCA_964493375.1 uncultured Mageeibacillus sp.
AGGTTTCGCCCCCGAGGTTGCATGGGTGACGCATGGCGGAGAGGAACCGCTTACAGAGCGACTCTGTGTTCGTCCTACATCGGAAGTGCTCTTCTGCGATCATTACGCCGAGATTATCCAAAGCTGGCGCGATCTCCCCAAACTCTACAACCAATGGGTGTCGGTCGTCAGATGGGAGAAAACGACGCGTCCGTTCCTTCGCACGCGCGAATTTTTCTGGCAAGAAGGGCACACAGCTCACGCGACCGCGGAAGACGCGATCGATGAGACACTCATGATGCTTGATCTCTACGAAGAGTTTTATCGCAACGCACTCGCCATACCCGTTTTGAAAGGTTTGAAGAGCGATTCTGAGAAATTTGCCGGCGCCGTCGAGACATACACCGTTGAGTCGATGATGCACGACGGAAAAGCCTTGCAGTCGGGGACGACACACTACCTCGGTGATGGCTTTGCGAAAGCTTTCGGCATCCAGTATACCGACAAAGACAACCAGTTGCGACACGTTCACCAGACATCATGGGGCATCTCCTCACGCTCCATCGGCGGACTGATTATGGTTCACGGAGATGATGAGGGGCTTGTGTTGCCACCGGCAATCGCGCCCATCCAAGTCGTTATTATCCCGATTGCCGCGCACAAAGAAGGTGTTCTCGAGGAAGCGACGAAGCTGAGAGATACGCTGAAAAACGCGGGATTGCGTGTTTTGCTCGACGACAGTGACCGTATGCCCGGTTGGAAATTCTCTGAGCACGAGATGAAGGGCGTGCCTGTCCGTCTCGAGATAGGACCTCGCGACATCCAAGAAAAACAATGTGTCGCCGTATCTCGTGACAACCGCGAGAAAGTCTTTATACCGCTCGACCGTGTGACAGAAGAAGTGCCGGTTCTCTTAGATGCCTTGCATCAGCGGATGCTTGAACGCGCTGAGAAGAGCATGCGCGAGCGCATCTATGATGTAGACTCGTGGGAGAGTTTTGTACAAACGATCGAAGAAAAGCCCGGTTTTATCCGCGCATGTTGGTGCGGATCGGCGGACTGTGAAGCGAAAGTCAAAGAAGTGACGACAGCGACTTCGCGTTGCATCGAAGAAGACGGAAAAACGGACGGGCGTGTCTGTGTCGTTTGTGGTGATCCCGCCAAACACTCTGTCTATTGGGGCAAAGCCTATTAAGCTTTCGTGATGACGTTGAACGAACAAGTCAGAAATAATGGAGAAAGTTCTCCGTCCGATATGACGCGCGCTCCGATCGGGATATTTGATTCCGGCATCGGCGGTTTGACCGTACTGAAAATGATGCGCGAGGCACTACCGGCGGAGCGTTTCATCTATGTCGGTGATCTCGGACGCTCTCCTTACGGATCGAAATCTGCCGATACCGTGAGACGTTATGCTGTCCAAATCACTGATTTTCTGTTGCGTCAAGGCGTGAAAATGATCGTCATCGCCTGTAATACAGCCAGTGCTGTCGCGGGGCGCGTTGTCCGTGATCGTGCGTATCCCATACCGGTCATTGAGGTCGTCGGTCGTGGTTCCGAGATGGCCTTGGAAATGATCCCCGCAGAGCATCGCGATAGCGCCAGAATAGGTATTCTCGGGACAGACACAACCGTGAACAGCGAAGTTTATGTGGAGAAGCTTCGTGAGCTTGCCGACGAGCTCGGACTGAATCAACCGGAGATTGCGCAACAAGCTTGTCCGCTATTTGTCTCTCTTGTTGAAGAAGGATGGTGGAAAGGCGAAATCCCTGATCTTATCGCCGAACGCTATCTCGGACAGATGAGATCCTTCAAGCCCCATGTTGTGATCTTGGGTTGTACGCATTTTCCCGTCTTATCAGAACCTATCGCGAGGACGCTGCCGGAGGAGACCATTTTGACTGACTGCGCGCCGGCTGTTGTCAGTCGAGCGAAAGATATTTTGAGTCAGCGTGGTTGGCTTGCGATTGGCGGTCAAGGCGATGATGATAAGAAGCCTGCCGAGACAGTCTTTTATTGTAGTGACTCAGGCGATACGTTCCGCCGCCAAGCCGAGCGCTTTCTTGACATGACTATCGAATTCGTACATCATGTTGATCTAGAGACGTGCGAAGGCGAGGAGGGATTTTAGTGCTGTCTTCAGCTGATATGAATCGTGAAGCTATCATTAATCTGACCAGTAGTCAGTGGGCAGATGGCGAGCAGTATGAGCCTGTTCGCTTAATGACGCACGGACAATTATCCTACCAAGAGCGCGAAAATGTCTGGAATGTCTCGTATGACGAAAGTGACGCGACAGGGATGCGTGGGACAAGGACACATCTCAGTCTCTTTCCCGACGGTCGTGTCGTTTTACGTCGGACGGGCGATATTGAAATGGAAATCGAGTTTATTAAAGGTGATCAGCGTATTGAGCAGAAGCAGACACCTTATGGCATGATGAAGTTTTCAGTCTTAACACACGAAGCGCGCGGAGAGATGACGGCGGACGGCGGCGATATTGAGCTCGGTTATTCTTTGGGGTTTGATAATCGCCATGCCATGAGTACAAAACTCCATCTGCAAGTTCTGCCGGAGAGAATGCCGTCGCCTTAAGCACTCGTGGCTTTTCAAAATGAGAGATTTTTGCTAGGAGAATAGGGTAGAGACTTTCATTTAGTGAGAAAATAGATGGTTTATTGAGAAATAGCGTGATTTTCTCGTAAGATTTTTAAAAAACTGTTTGACAGTTTGCCACTCGTGAAGGATAATACATAAGGTGCGCAGATAGGCGCTTTAGATGAAAACTTGAGTTACCTAAGAGTAGGTAAACCAACTAGAATAACTGACCTGGGGGAGGTGTACATACAATGGCTGTTCCTAAGAGAAAATGGTCGAAGAAAAGAGCACGAACACACCGCGCGAACTGGAAGCTTGATCCGCTCAACCTTTCACGTTGCCCGCAGTGTCACGCGTTGAGAATGCCACATATCGTTTGTAAGTCATGTGGATATTACAACGGGCGCGAAGTCGTGTCTGTCGACGACAGCAAGTAATCGAACGCAACATGAGAACGAAGGAGCAGCGCGCCGAAGGCACGTTGCTTTTTGTTCGCTTGAGGGAAAGTGAGGAAAGATCGTGAGTATGCCTGTGTTGGCCATTGTTGGTCGTCCCAACGTGGGGAAATCGACACTTTTTAACGCTTTGACAGGAAGACGCGATGCCATCGTCGGACCTGAGCCCGGTGTCACGCGTGATCGTGTCATGGGCGAGGCAGACTGGAACGGCATTACTTTTACCGTCATCGATACGGGAGGACTCGACTTCGTCGATGACAACATGCAACGTCTCATCAACAACCAAGTTGAAGTGGCGATTGAGATGGCTGATGTCATCTGCTTTTTGAGCGCTCTCGACGCAGGCCTTTCTGACATCGAATACAAAATTGCCGACATGTTGCGAAAGAGCGGGAAACCGATTGTGGTCGCCGTTAACAAATCAGATCGACCGGGTGATGAGCCGCTTGAATTCTATTCGTTTTATGAACTAGGATTCCCTGAGACATTCGCCATATCCGCCTCTCACAAGCTGGGTTTAACGGAATTGCTCGATGCCATCACGGCGCCGATGAAAGCTTTAGTGGTCGAAGAAGAACGGCATGATTATATTTCTCTCGCCGTGACGGGTCGACCCAATGCCGGCAAATCATCGCTTTGTAATTTGCTCGTGGGAGAAGAGAGAAGCATAGTCTCTGATATTCCCGGAACGACGCGTGATACGATTGACAGCTTCTTTGAGAATGAACACGGGCGTTTTCTCATCTATGACACGGCGGGGCTTCGTCGCAAATCTCGTGTCGACGATCAGATTGAATATGTGAGCGGTTTGCGCTCACGCCGTAGCGTTGAGAAAGCAGATGTCTCCTTGATCATGATTGACGCGACGGAAGGTGCCACGGAGCAAGACACGAAAGTAGCCGGTCTCGCGCATAATCAAGGAAAGGCTTCGATCATTCTCGTTAATAAATGGGATCTCGTTGAAGGCGAGACGACAATTCCTGAGTTTGAGCGAAAGCTTCGATTGAAATTTGAGTTTATGTCGTACGCGCCCATTCTATTCATTTCGGTCGAGACAGGGCTCAATCTCCATCGCTTATGGCCATTGATTCAGCGCGTTTATGAAGCGTCGACGCGGCGAGTTGGCACGAGTGTGCTGAATGAAGTCATCGCGGAGGCGATTGTGCAACATCCGACGCCGCAGAAGAAGGGGAGACACCTTCGAATTTACTATGCCACGCAAGGATCTATCGCACCGCCAACCTTTATATTTTTTATCAACGATAAAAAATTACTTCACTTTTCATATGAGCGATATCTAGAGAATCGACTCCGTGAGAATTTCGATTTTTACGGCACACCGATCCAATTTGTGTTCAAAGGGAAAGCGGCGAGAGAAGAGTCCGCTTCTCGTGTCACGCCTGAGGATTCTCGATAATAGTAGCCATTAAGATGACATGGTAAAATAGTCATGTTGAGTATTTAGTGATCTAGGAGTTCTATGCCTCGTCGAATTTCAAAACCGATCGTTATTTTGTTGGTGATTGTCATCATGATGGCGGGTGCCCTTGTTGGGTTCAATCTCGGCTTCCGCTATGTGCGTGATCAAGATAAGAGACTCGATAGTCTCAAGCAAAAATTCGATAATCATGACGCCTCACCTTACACGAAAGACACACCCGGAGTTGTTGAGGTGTATGTTCAGAAGAAATTCGACACGAAAGATATCGCGAAAATGTTGAAGGACAAAGGTCTCATCAAGAACACGCTGGCTTTTGAGATTCTCTCCAAATTCAACGGCTTTGACGGTCAATATCGATATGGGACACACTATCTGCTTCCCGAGATGAGCTACGACGAGATCATGGTCGTGTTGACAAACGAGCCCGATCCCGTGACGATAACTTTTGTCGAGGGGACGACATACAGTCAAATGAAACAAAAGATGCTCGATGCCGGGATGAGATTCAACCCCGATCTGCTCGATGCGATGGTGAGGCGCCCTTATCTGTTTACCGATTATTCGTTTGTCCCTCAAATTGAATCAAAACCTGGTCGCGAATGGTTGCTCCAAGGCTATCTCTGGCCGGACACTTATCGTTTCGATATAAACTCCACGGAACAACAGATCTTAAGGATCATCTTGAACAATACAGAGCGCCATTTAAAAATGGGTGGATACTACGAAAGAGCGGCTAAGCTAAACATGTCGTTGGAAGAAGTCTTGACACTCGCGTCTATCGTTCAGATGGAAGGCGCGATCGAAGAGATGCCCAAAGTGGCCAAAGTGTTCCAAAACCGTCTCGATAGGAAAATGCCGCTGCAATCGTGCGCGACCATTAATTATCTGCGTATCGAAGAGGGAAAGAAACCCGTTCTATGGGTTTTGAACGATGATCTCAACCGTTATCGCGGGAACGCTTATAACACATACAGTATCGATGGACTGCCCCCCGGCCCGATTAACTCCCCGGGAACAATCGCGATCGAAGCCGTTCTCTGGCCGGCCACTGAACGCACGTGGAAAGGCGCCAACGACTATCTCTATTTTGTCGCGACAGGCAAGGGGACGAGTGATTTCTCAAAGACACTTCAAGAACATGAGGAAAAGGCAGCTCGTTATAGTAAGGTAAGTTAATAGCTTGAATGATCGCGAAAGCGCGACCCCCGCACCTTTAGGAGAAAATCGTATATAGATCGTATATAGATTGTAACCGACGAAAAATAAATCGTCGGTTTTATTATTTAGACAAGAAAAGTCAGGGCGGCTAATACAACAATGCAGAAGCAGGCGATTCCCCAGAGGGTAAAGTGTGTCATTTGATTGGTCATTCCATCTTGCTCAAATCGTTGATTTTGTTGGTTGGATACACCATGTCTTTCGTCGCGTTTTCGCTGGCGTCGTGTCTTCTTTTCAGGTAGCACTCGCCTGCTTGTTTCTTTAATAAGCGCTGTAGGAATCAGCAACAACACAATAAGAATGAGGCTACACATGAGTAAATAGACGCGAAGTTTAGATATTTCAATCAACGGCATATTAAAAAGCCACTGGCTGATGTTGAAGAAAATTGTCCTTGAAAAAAGAAGTGCCAATGAAAAAGTGGCAGTTGTAAGAGCGGAAGCGATGAGAGAATCTGTCATAAGCCGTACCCAGAATGAAACAACGCCCATAATGAATAAGATGACAAAACCGCGAGTGTCGAAGAACGCAAGTGCCATGAGAAGCGAAGAGAATATCCCGGCGATGACATAACGTTTTCGAACAATCAAAGAGGTTTGAATCACGCCTCGGAAAAGCAATTCAAGGGAAGTTGAAGGCAGCAGAACAGCGGCAAATAGGGTGATAAGAGTGCTGAGAGGTGTCTTTCCAACATGAAATAGACCATTGTCCCAGATTAATGGTGTCGATAAAAAATGACTCGTCATGGTGCCAAATGTTGAGATAAATTGCGTGGCACACCAAACGAGAGCTCCCGCAATAATACCGAGAAGTGGTGCGGAAAAATAGGAGGAACGATCAGGTGCTATCCCGAGAACGTAGTCAGAAGACGGTCTGAAAACAAGGATCATGATAGAAGTTGTGATGAGTGGAATTAACGCCAAGTATAGTATCGATCTCAAAGCATACGCTTCAATCCCGGCACCATATTGAAGCGAGACTTTGAGCCAACCTGATCGATCAAGTAAATACAAGGCCAGTGTTAAGACTGTAAAAATCGACATCGCAAGGGCTGCCATAGGGATGAATCGATTTGATTCGGCCGCCAAACTTTTTTGTCTCTCGCCACGAGAATCGACGATTTTTAGTATAGGAGATTCTCCTGACGCCGGAACTTTCCTTGATGGCTCAAGTCTTTTCCTTTGCACAGCGTCAGCAGGAATAGATAGAGTCTTCTTTTCAGCTTTTGTATGATCAGTTGTTTCATTAGGCTTCTTACTCATAAAAATAGTTTATCACTTTGCAGTGGTGAAGTGGCATGAAGGCAACCCTATAAGAACACCTTCGACCAGAACGAGACATTCGGGAAGGCTCTCACAAGAATGAATGCTAACGAAAGAAATGGAATAAAAGCGATCTCCTTACGTGCATCTCGCGCCGTATGGGCCAGTTTGATAACTATAGTGGCTGGGAGCGCTAATAAAAAAGCGAGAAAGACAACGCGTAGCGATGTCCACGTGCCGGTGCCGAGACCAGCTGCGAGTGTGAAGAGAATGTCTCCTGAACCGATCATTTCGCGCGAAGAAATTATTTTTAAGCCTAATGAGACAACGAGTAGAAAAATAGCGCCACCCGTCGACGATAAAAGAAATATGAGTTGTGAGAACCAAATCGGATGATCGGCATTCAGGGAAACGCAGGCATTGAAATCTAATGATTGGAGCGCACTCGATACTGAAGCCAATGCGCCATGATGGTTAGCAGGCGTAATGGTCGAAAGTAGCAGTGGGATGGTATTGAAAAAAGCGAACAACATAAGCTCTCGATCAAGAACAACTCGTTGTCTGATGTCACGGTATGACATCATCGAGAGAATCGCGAGTTGCCCGAGCACTGTAATGGTTTGGATCATTTCTACGAGCAAGCTTTTGTGGCAACAAACGCTGAGTCCCTCCCAATATTTTCTAATAAAACTTTAGCGAAACGCCAGACTTCGTTATCGGCTGTTGATATGAGATAGGTGTCAACGACAGTCGAATTGACAACATGCTTTCACGAACAATGAAGAGTAAGTTGAATCGATCGAAACATCAATTTCGTTACGATTTAACTTGGATTTCAAACATCTGATATAATAACTCTCGGTTTTGCCTACCGGTTAAAACCTCTGAGAGGTAATGAATGAACAAGAAATTATTAGCTGAAAAAATAGAATCTCATCTTTACGCTGAATTTGGCAAAAGTGTAGCCAATGCGAGTGAACACGAATATTGGACAGCGATTTCGCGTGCCGTGATGGAGACAATCGGACCCAATTGGGAAGCGACTCGCGAGCTCTACCAGAAAGGTCGCACGGTCCATTATTTCTCCGCCGAGTTCCTTGTTGGCAGAAGTTTACTCAACAACTTAGTCAACTGGAATCTGCTCGATGACATTCGTGAGCTTGTCGAAGAAGCAGGCTTTGATTTCGACGCCGTCTTAAATGAGGAGACAGACCCGGCGCTTGGGAATGGCGGCCTTGGACGTCTCGCGGCGTGTTTCCTTGACTCTTCGGCGACCATGGACTTACCTGTTGTCGGACATGGTATCTTGTACCGTTACGGCCTTTTTCGTCAAGAAATTGAGCACGGTCACCAGAAAGAATACCCGGATGCTTGGATGGAACTCCCGTATCCCTTTTTAGCGACGAGACGTGAGGACAAAGTACTCGTCCATTACCAAGATATGGACGTATACGCAGTGCCGTGGGATTTACCCGTGACGGGCTGGGATACATGCAATATCAATACGATTCGCCTTTGGAAGGTTGAACCCGCAGAGGAATTCGACTTCAATCTCTTTAACTCGCAACGCTTTGACGATGCCGTCATCATGCGAAACCGTGTACAAGATATTTGCCGCGTTCTTTATCCGAACGATACGACGTACGACGGTAAAGTCCTTCGTGTGCGCCAACAGTATTTCTTCGTGTCGGCCTCTTTGCAAACCATTGTAAGAAAATACCAAGAACGATACGGCTACGATTTCTCTCATTTCGCGGAAGAGAACATCATCCAGCTTAACGATACGCACCCGGTACTCGCGATCCCTGAGCTGATGCGTTTACTCATCGACGAGAACCAGCAAAGCTGGAGTGAAGCATGGGATATCGTGACGAAAGTGTTCGCCTTCACGAACCACACCATCATGCAGGAGGCACTCGAGAAGTGGGACGTCGAGATCTTCCGCTTCCTATTTCCACGTGTTCTTGAGATCATTGAATTGATTGATAAACAATTCAGAGAAGAAGCGTTTAAAGAAGGGCATAACGAGCAAGAGATCGACGCGTTAGCGCCCATTCATGATAATCAAGTTCATATGGCGCTTCTCGCGATTTACGCGTGCGACTCGATTAACGGAGTGGCGAAAATTCACAGCGAGATATTGAAGCAAGAGGTTTTCAATCCATTCTATCGTTGGTGGCCTTCGAAATTCAGAAACAAGACGAACGGTGTGACACCGCGTCGCTGGCTGAACTTATGCAACCCGAATCTCTCATCCATGCTGACGCGCTTGAGCGGATCTGACGAATGGCTGACAGATATGGATCGTCTGCTGGATTTGAAACCAATTGGTGAAGATCCATGTGAGATGCGGAAGCTGATCCGGATCAAAGCCGCCAACAAAGAGCGTCTCGCCAACTTGATCCGAGAGCGCGAAGGAATTGAGATCGACTCATCCTTTATTTTCGATGTGCAGATCAAACGTCTTCATGAGTACAAACGACAGCTGATGAACGCTCTGGAGATTCTCGATCGTTATTACAAGTTGAAAGAGAACCCGCTTCTCGATACGCCGCCGGTAGCTTATATTTTTGGCGCAAAAGCGGCGCCCGGGTACTTCCTCGCGAAGGCGACGATTAAGTTTATCAATGAGATCGCTCGCATGGTCAACGATGATCTCGATGTCAGCCACAAGATGCGAGTTATTTTCATGCACAACTATAATGTTTCGTTGGCGGAGCAAATATTTCCCGCCGCCGATATATCGGAACAGATTTCGACTGTCGGCATGGAAGCTTCCGGGACAGGGAATATGAAGTTCATGATGAATGGCGCGTTGACGGTCGGCACATACGATGGCGCGAATATTGAAATCTTGGAGCAAGTGGGCGAGAACAACGCGTTTATGTTTGGCCCACGTTTGAAAGATTTTCCCGAGACCAAGAAATTCTACACATCGCACTGGCAATATGAGAATATCGAGGGGCTGAAACGTGTAGTCGATACTTTGATCAATGGTTCGATGTCGGACGGTAACACC
>CAZBOM010000062.1:0-9934 GCA_964493375.1 uncultured Mageeibacillus sp.
TTAAGGCCTTCACGCGCGGCGTTACCGGCACAAGAAGAAGCGGCATTACCCGTCGAAGAACATGAAATCGTGTCATAACCGAGCTCGAGCGCTTTGGCGACCGCGACCGCGCTGGCGCGGTCCTTCAAGGACGCGGTCGGATTGAGACCGTCGTCCTTGACATAAAGCGCTTTCAACCCGAGTTCATCGCCGAGTCTCAAAGAGCGATAGAGCGGAGTCCAGCCGACGCGAAGCGATGTTGCATAATCTCTCTCTTCAAGCGGAAGGAATGCTTTGTAGCGCCACATGCTGTTTGTCTGATCTTGCTTCAGGCTTTCGCGGCTAACATGCTTACCGATGACGTCATAATCGTAATCAATATCAAGGATCGCCGTATCACCGCAATCGGGACAAGTGAGCAACTCTTCCTCGTACGGATAATGGCGGTGGCAAATCGTGCAAGTATATCCAACTAAGTGAGGAATCATCGATTTTTTCTTTTTGGAAACTGTGGACATAATCTATCTCCTTTGACTGCGTATAACGCTTGTATTTGTGTTTAGTTTACCATAACAGGGTCAAAAAACAGGTTCTCTTTGACAATGGTTTACTTGTTAGCCCCTCAAAAATTGTGGTATCATTCATAATACAGAATGCCTTATTGGAGGAAAAGCTATGCAACATTTCAAAAAATGGCTCGTCATTCTTCTCTGCGCACTATTTGTATTTTCGATGGTAGCGTGTGACAAGAAAGAACCGGGCAAAACAGATCCCGTGGACTCAACCGCTCCCGGAGGACAGACTGACCCCGCCAAAACAGACGGGCCGGCAGGAAAAGTCTCTCTCGAGAACATCAAAATCGGTTTCGTCCACATCACTGATCCGAGTGACATGGGTTATACCTATAACCATGACCTCGGCACACAAAAAATGGCCAAAGAACTTGGTTTGAAAGAAGATCAGATTATCAACAAGTTCAATATCTCCGAGGACCAAAAGTGTGAAAACGCACTGAGAGAACTCGCTGAGCAAGGTTGCCACATTATCTTCGCGACAAGCTTCGGCTTCGAAGATCACGTTCTCAAAGTCGCCAAAGATTATCCCAACATCACCTTCTGCCACGCCACAGGGCATCAAGCTAAAGATAGCGGGCTGAAGAACATGCACAACTACTTTGGCAAGATTTACCAAGCGCGCTATCTGTCAGGAATCGCCGCCGGTCTCAAAACCAAAACAAATCTACTAGGTTACGTTGGCGCGTTCCCGTTCTATGAAGTTATCTCGGGCTTTACCGCCTTTTATCTAGGCGCGAAGAGTGTCAATCCCAACGTCAAAATGAAAGTCAAATACACACACAGCTGGAATGATCCTACCAAAGAAGCGCAACTCGCAAAAGCGCTCGTAGACGAAGGCTGTGACGTCATTGGTCAGCACTGTGACTCAACAGCGCCCGCGACAGCGGCCGAAGCCGGTGGCGTCTTCCACGTCGGATACAACTCCGACATGCGTGAAGCGGCTCCGAAAGCTTCTCTGACCTCTGCCATTTGGGACTGGTCACGTTACCTCGTCATGGCCGTTAAATCGGTGGTCAACGGCGAAGAAATCCCCGTCGATTGGGGCGAGGGACTCAAGGAAGGTGTCTGCGACATCTCACCGTTGAACGACTCGATCGTCGCCGAGGGTACAGCCGAGAAGATTGAAGAAGCTCGCGCCAAGATTGTCAAGGGTGATTGGGATGTCTTTGCGGGACCGCTCGTCGACGTTGACGGTAAGACAGTTGTCGCCGAAGGCGAAATCTTTGTCGAGCCCGCGTCTGCCCCCTCATGGGGTCACATCCTCGAAGGAATTGATGCACCTAAAGAGTAATTAGTTACATCCGTGATGAGCGCGTCGCTGCCGCGACGCGCTCTCCAACACGTGATCGCCGTAACGCAAGTTAGAGTTCCCACCGTATCAGGGGGGGCATAACAACTCAAAATGCGTTCCGGCGATTTTTTGAATGCAGGTCTGTTGGCGATTTGATTCAACTAAATACTGTCTAGACAGATCAGCAGGAGGAACATCATGCAAGATTCGAAACCAACAACTGTTGAAAATGTTATTCAGATGCGACATATCTGTAAGAGCTTTGGCAATGTGCAAGCTCTTTCCGATGTCCATTTTGAATTAAGGAGAGGCGAGATCCTCTCTCTGCTCGGCGAGAACGGCAGCGGCAAAACAACGCTTATGAACACACTCGCCGGTATCTATTTCCCCGATTGCGGAGAAATGTTCGTCAACGGGAACCCTGTGGCCATCTGTAAACCGAAAGATGCGTTCGACCTGAAAATCGGTATGGTCCATCAACACTTCAAACTCGTCGATGTTTTTTCCGCGACGGAGAACATTGTCTTAGGACTTCCCGGCGGCAGGACCATTAATCGCCGCGCATTGTCAAAGCACGTACAAGAAATTGCCGATCAGTACGGCTTTGAGATTGACCCCGACAAAAAAGTTTACGATATGTCAGTCTCAGAAAAGCAAACGGTTGAGATCATTAAGGTTCTCTACCGAGGCGCAGATATCCTCATCCTCGACGAGCCGACAGCTGTCTTGACTCCGCAGGAGACAGACAAGCTGTTTGATATCATGCGTGCCATGAAGGAAGACAACAAATCGATTATTCTTATCACACATAAATTGAATGAGGTGCTCGCCGTCTCTGATCGCGTCACCGTTCTACGAAAAGGTGAGTATATCGACACCGTTGACACGAAAGATGCGACCGTTCAATCGCTGACGGACATGATGGTCGGTCGTTCCGTTTCGCTTGCGATTGATCGCCCCGTTCCCCGCGATGTCAAACCGCTTCTCAGTATTCAATCTTTAACAGCGCTCAACCCCGATGGCGCGAAAGCACTCAATGATGTGACTTTCCAAGTGAATGGCGGTGAGATACTCGGTATCGCCGGCATTTCAGGCAGTGGGCAACGTGAGCTTTGCGAAGCGATCGCCGGACTCTATCCCATTACCGGCGGAGCCATCCTCTACAGAAATGAAGTCAATGGTGTTGAAGTCGATGAGAATCTCGTCGGGCTAAACCCCAATGAGATCGTTAAAAAAGGCGTCGCGCTCGCGTTTGTTCCCGAAGATCGCCTCGGCATGGGACTTGTTCCCTCGCTTGATATGGTCGATAACATCATGTTAAAGAGTTACCGGAAGAACAAAGGGTTCTTTGTTGACCGCAAGACACCTCGCAAAACAGCCGAGCGTCTCGTCGAAGAGCTGTCTATCGTCACGCCTGATGTTTTTACGCCGATCAGACGCCTGTCCGGTGGAAATGTGCAAAAAATCTTAGTCGGACGAGAGATTGACGCCGCCCCTCGGCTGCTGATGGTAGCCTATCCCGTTCGCGGACTTGACATCAACTCATCTCATACGATTTACCATTTACTCAACGAGCAAAAAGAGAAAGGTGTCGCCGTTATCTTCGTCGGTGAGGACCTCGATGTTCTCATGGAAATCTCGGATAGACTCCTCGTTATGAGCGACGGTCGCGTGACAGGCATTGTTGATCCGCGAGTGACCTCAAAACAAGATATTGGGCTCCTCATGCTCGGACAGTCCATTGACAAAGAGAAAGGAGCAGAAGCCGTATGACCGATCCAGTGAACAACAAAAACGCAGTGCCGGATGAACAGCCGGCATTCGCGTGTCCTGTCGAACCACCTTCGTGTCCTCTTCCGAAAGAACCATTGATTCGTATGACGAAGCGCGGTTCAGTTTCGACAAGGGATAAAATCATAGTCTACATCGCCAGCTTCGTGCTCGCGCTTCTAGTGGGGGCTTTACTATTAATTGCGATCGGCAAGAATCCATTCTTAGCATACAGAGATATGGTGATCGGATCGTTTGGCACATCGATAGCCTTCTCAGAGACGATTCGACTGGCGATCCCTCTATTGATCGCCGGCGTTGCCGTCGGATTCGCTTTTAAGATGAAGTTCTGGAATATCGGCGGAGAAGGGCAGATTCTCGCGGGAGCTATTTTCTCGTCGTACGTCGTCATCCATACGATTCAGAACGATAATTATATGGGGTATATTCCTCTCCACCTTTTGATGGCGGTTCTGGCCATCGCGGGCGGCGCTCTCTTCGGTTTCTTGCCGGCGTACTTTAAGACGAAGTGGGGAACGAACGAGACACTATTCACGTTGATGCTTAACTACATCGCTATCCAGTATGTCATCTATTTGCAATCGCTGCGAACATGGCAGCACCCCAAAAATCCATATCCGAAAATTCTTGACTTTGCCACTTTTACGAATGGTAAAGTTGAGTTGCCGCGCCTATTCGGCGTCCATATCGGATGGATATTCGCACTTGTCATCGCAATAGTCGCCTATTTTTATCTAAAGAAAACAAAGCACGGTTACGAGATATCCGTCGTCGGTGATTCATTGAACACGGCGCGTTATGCCGGCATGAATACGCGGTGGATTCAGATTCGAACCTTACTCATTTCAGGTGCGATCTGCGGATTCGCCGGATATCTCCAAGTGGCAGGCGCGAACCATACGTTGACGGAGACATCGGCCGGTGGTGTCGGATTTACGGCTATCACCGTCGCGTGGCTATCGAAACTAAATCCATTTATCATGATCCCTATTTCAGTTTTTATTGCGATGCTTCAAAAGGGATCTCTCTACATTCAATCGACGATGCGGATTCCCGCCTCAGCGGCAGATCTTTTGACGGGATTGATTCTCTTCTTCATGTTGGGCAGCGAGTTCTTTATCCAATATCGTCTTGTCTTTAGAGGGAAACGCACGACTTCCGGGATAACGCAAGAGGAGGTGGCCGCATGAACATCTTAAACGTCATTATCAACTGGATGAATGCTGCCGTATTGGCAGGTACCCCCCTTCTGCTCGCGACAAGCGGTGAAATCTTGACGGAGAAGTCGGGCAATTTGAATCTCGGTGTTGAGGGGCAAATGTACATGGGCGCTATCGCCGGGTTGGCGGGCGCTTGGTTTGCGGAGCAATGGTTCGGTGTCGGTGGGATTATCCCGCTATTAGCCGCCGTCTTGTTCGCGTTCCTCATGGGCTGCGTCAGCGGTTTAATCTACGCCGTTCTGACCGTCACGTTGCGCGCGAATCAGAACGTCACTGGTTTGACGCTCGCGATCTTCGGAACGGGGTTCGGAAAGTTCTTCGGTGAAGTCCTCGGACACAAAGCCGGCGGCTATGTCGCCGTCGGGGCGGAGACAAAAGCTGTCTTCGGCAACATCGGCGTCGGAAAACTCGCGGATGTCCCCGTCATCGGAACGCTTTTCTTCGGTTATAACTGGATGGTTTACTTCGCGCTCATTATCGCGGTCGTCATGGGTTGGTTCCTGAACAAAACGAGAAAAGGACTATCACTTCGCGCCGTCGGTGAAAGCCCCGGCACCGCTGATAGCGCCGGTATCAACGTCACGCGTTACAAGTACATGGCGACCATTGTCGGCGGAGGTCTCTGCGGTCTCGGCGGCATGTACATGTCGATGGTCAACCAGAAAGGTATCTGGGTCACCGATTGCGTCAGTGGCTACGGATGGTTGGCAATCGCTCTCGTTATATTCTCGACGTGGAGTCCTATGCGCGCGATCTATTCATCGATTATCTTCGGCGGATTGACGGTCATGTATATGCGCGTCCCGATCCCCGGATTGCCGACAGCGATCTACATGATGTTCCCGTATATCGCGACGATACTCGTGCTCATCTTTACGAGTATCCGACAGAGCAAAGAACACGCCCAACCGGCGAGCACCGGTTTCAACTACTATCGCGAAGAGCGGTAGCAGTAATAAAAACCCCGTGAGAATTGTGACGCTTCGTGGCTGAAATATAGCTGAAATATAAACGATGCCGTCATGGTTCCTACGTCCCATCGCGAGCACATCACTCGTTCCCGATGAATGTAAACGCGATACCGTCTTGGTTTTATATCAAACAAACGTGCGGGACACACATTGTCTAGCCAAAACACACAAGCCGGCGTCACACGCCGGCTTGTTTTTCGCAAAATCACGTTTGGCTCTTTTATAGTCGTCGTATACAATAATGACGGTAACTTTTTAAGCAATCTATATTATTTAGAATTTGTATTTTAGGGAGGTTTTAGTATGTACGATCTTATGATCATCGGAGCAGGTCCGGGAGGATATGTCGCAGCGGAAAGAGCGGGGAAAGCCGGCATGTCCGTCGTCCTATTTGAGAAGGATTCACTCGGAGGAGTTTGCCTCAACGTCGGATGCATCCCCTCAAAAACGCTTCTCAATTCTGCGAAACTGTATCGCCACGCGATGGAAAGCAAACCATTTGGCGTGACTTCGGAGAATGTCGCGTTCGATCAAGACACCGTTGTCAAACGCAAGAAAAAGGTCGTGCGTAAACTCGTCGCCGGCGTCAAAGGTCAAATGCAAGAAGCCGGCGTTGAAGTCGTCATGGCCGAAGCGATGATCTTACCTCGCGAAGGAGAAACATTCCGTGTTCAAGCGGGCGAGAGCGTTTATGAAGGCAAACGTCTCTTAATCGCGACAGGCTCAGTGCCTGTACTTCCCCCCATAAAAGGTCTGGCGGAAGCAGTCGGCACCACGGCTATCACCAACACTGAAATTCTCGACCTGACCGAAGTGCCCGAGAAACTCGTCGTCATCGGCGGAGGCGTTATCGGCTTGGAGATGGCCTGCTACTACCAGAGTGTCGGCTCAGAGGTCGTCGTCGTCGAAATGCTCGACCACATCGCCGGCAATGTCGACCCCGAGATCGGCACGCGTCTGCAGAACGTCTACGAGAAACAAGGCATGATCTTCCACCTTTCCGCTCGTGTCAATGAAATCTCCGGCAAAACCGTGACATTCGAGAAAAACGGTGAAACGATGAGCGTCGAAGGCGATTACATTCTTCTCTCATGCGGTCGTAGACCTGCGACCACCGGTTTCGGACTCGAGAACCTCTCTCCCGCGATGGAACGCGGTTGCATCTGTGTCAACGACAAACTTGAAACGAATATCCCCGGTCTCTATGCCATCGGCGATGTCATCGGAGGGTTTATGCTCGCTCACGCAGCCAGTCGCGAAGGTGAAGTCGCCGTCAACCACATGCTTGGCATCGAAGACCGCATGTCCTACGCGGCCATTCCGTCCGTCATCTACACAGACCCGGAAGTCGCGGCCGTCGGCTTCACGAAGGAAGAGCTGCAGCAAAAAGAAATCCCGTTTATTGAAGTTGAGCTTCCCATGGGATGGGCCGGACGATATCAAGCGGAGACAGAGCGCGGAACAGGCATGTGCCGAATCCTCCTCGACAAAGAAAACAAACAACTGCTTGGCTGTCACCTCCTCGGCCCTTACGCCTCAGAGATGATCCTCGCCTTCGGCATTATGATCGAACAGAAGATGACCTTCGACGAGATGAAGCGGACCGTCTTCCCGCACCCGACCGTCTGCGAAATCGTCCGCGAAGCGCTCTTTCAAATCGACTGATTTTCAGCCAAACAAGAGTGGTGCAACGCTTGATCTCTGAAAAGCCGATGCAGACCGTCTTCCCGCACCCGACCGTCTGCGAAATCGTCCGCGAAGCGCTCTTTCAAATCGACTGAATGGGCGATTCAAGGTAGAGTGCCTATGGTAAACTGATAAGGTGAGTTTAATTAAACAAACAAGACTTTCATATTGTTTGAGGAGTAAAAATCATGTCAAAAAAAGTTATTCATTCTGATCACGCACCGAAAGCGATCGGCCCTTATTCACAGGCTGTCGCCGCCAATGGTTTTCTCTATGTTTCAGGACAGCTTGGTATTGATCCGTCGACAGGCGATATGCCTGACTGCGTGATTGAACAGACTAAGCTCGCGCTAAAGAACCTTGACGCCATCCTGAAAGAAGCAGGCTGCGGCCCCGAGAGCGTCCTGAAGACGACGGTACTTCTCGATGACATGGCCAATTTTTGCGCGGTTAATGAACTCTACGGAGAGTATTTCGTCGCCCCCTATCCCGCGCGCGCTTGTTTCGCTGTTAAACAACTGCCTAAGAGCGGAAAAGTTGAAATAGAATGCATTGCTATGCTCGGTTAGGCCGGTTGATCACCCGTTAACACAGGAGCCTGACCGGTCAATCGTGTCAGGCTCTTTTATTCTCAAAGGGTAGGATACAAGTTCGGCAGTTTACACCGATAATACTCTTGGATGTACACTATAAAGCACGTGTAGGAAATACATTTGAAAGAACGTTAGGAAGCGAGGAGCAAAAGATGTCAGAAGAACTAAATGAAGAACAGAATATTGAATATTTGACAGAGCTTCTACGAAGTCACGATTATGCCAAGCTGATCTATGAGTTTCGACACGACAACGAAGTAGACGTCGCGCTCTTCATGGAAACACTTCCCGATGACGAGACAGCTTTCGTATTTAGAATGCTTCCTAAAGAGATGAGCGCCGAGGTTTTCGCGCACTTAGAGACGGAAACGCAACGCCGTGTCGTCGAAGCCTTTACCGACGAAGAAACGACAAACATGCTCGATCAGCTCTTCATTGATGACGCGGTCGACTTTTTAGAAGAGATGCCCGCCAATATGGTGAGTCGCATTTTACGCCTTGCATCGCCTGCCAAAAGACAAGTCATCAATCGATATTTGCAATACCCCGAGGATTCCGCCGGCAGTATCATGACCGCGGAGTACACGCGTCTGAAAAAAGATATGACGGTCGCCGAAGCCATCGCACATCTTCGCTCTGTCGGAGAAGACCGCGAAACGATCTATACACTCTACGTCACCGATGACCAACGTGTACTTGAAGGCGTCACATCAGTCAGAACACTCCTGCTCGCCAAAGACGACGAGCGGATTGAAGACATCATGTGGACCGATGTCATTCGAGCGACAACCGACGAAGACCGAGAACAAGTCGCGCAATTGTTCCACCGCTACGACTTCCTCTCTATCCCCATTGTCGATCACGAGAACAGACTCGTCGGAATCGTCACCGTCGATGACGCCGTCGACGTCCTGCAAGATGAGACAACAGAGGACTTTGAGAAGATGGCGGCTATTTCACCATCTGAAAAACCTTACTTGAAAACAAGCTTTCTCGAACTCGGGAAGCACCGTATCCTTTGGCTTCTCATTCTCATGGTCTCCGGTATGGTCAATGGCGTCATCCTCCAGAAGAATGAAGCCGCTTGGACCGCGATGCCACTTCTCGTCTCCTTTATTCCGATGTTGACCGATACAGGCGGTAATGTCGGGGCACAATCAAGCACCTTGATGATCCGCGGTATGACACTCGGCGAAATCAAATTCTCCGATATCTTTAGAGTCATCATGAAAGAATCGGCGACGAGCTTAATTATCGGAACAGTTCTCGCGGGACTCAGCTTTATTCGCATTATTGTTTTCAATAAAGATATTGTGGCCGCCGCCATCCTTGCGACCGCGATGATCGTCACCGTATTCATGGCAGCCATCGTCGGAGGCGTACTCCCTCTCGTGGCAAAGAAACTGAAAATTGACCCCGCTATTATGGCGGCTCCACTGATCACGACACTCGTCGACGCTGCTGCGCTCGGCATTTACTTCGCCATCGCGACAGGACTCATGGCTATTTTCTAATTAATCAAGGCCAGTCCGCGTCTTATCTACAGATTGTGGCAATAACGATTGCCACAACCTGTCATTCTGTCCAAGTACTACGCAACTCATGGTCAATATTTCAACCTGTCCAAATACTTTTTTGGATAAATTGCAATTCTAGCCAGATCTAGGCGTTTCGTGGTTAATATTTCAACCTGTCCAAAATATTTTTGGATAAGCTGCAATTCTGACCAAGATTAAGACAAAAGTGGTCATTTCTGCAACTTGTACAAAAACTGTAGTCAAGTCCTAAATGTGGTGTAAATTCCTCTCACGCAGTACTCCCTAAGTTT
>CAZBOM010000063.1:0-9899 GCA_964493375.1 uncultured Mageeibacillus sp.
CAAACTGTTCGGGGGCTGCGTAACCCATCGTCCCGAGACACGTCGTGTCTTCGACTTTTCTCTCTTTGAACTCGCGTGCCGTGCCAAAATCGATCAGCGCGAGATTGCCGTCAGGCTTCAGCATCACATTGGACGGTTTCATATCACGATAGATGATCGGCGGAGTCTGCGTGTGCAGGAACGCAAGAACATCACAGAGTTGCTTGCCCCATTCGATCACATATTCCTGAGGCTGCGCTCCGTATTCTGAAAGTACTTTTGAGAGAGGGATCCCTTCAATGTAATCCATCACAATGATCAATGTGCTCTTATCTTCGATGATGTCGATAATGCTTGGCAGGTAGGGATGGCGCAGTTTTTTCAACATCTCGGTTTCGACGATCAAGCCTTGGCGGACGGCTTCAAAATCGAGGACGCCGTCTTTCCTGACTTCCTTAACGGCCCATGTTTTGTTCGCCTTCTCATTGATCGCCATGTAGACGATGCTCATGCCGCCGCGCCCTACTTCATGGAGAATGCGGTATTTACCGTCGAGTAATGCTCCCGTCTCGAGTGCCACGTTTACCTCTTGTTCTAGAACGTTCTTATCGTGATGACGGAGATATTGTCACGTTCCTGTCGCTGCTTAACCAAGTTGATCAGCGCGCGCTCCGTGTCGCCGCTCACCTCCCGGGCGGTCAGCCGGTCAGGGTGAAAAGACATAAATATCTCGTCGTCGTTGAGTTCATTGCGAAAGCCATCTGTACACATCATGTAGACGGCATTTTCACGCGTCTGTCCAAAAAAGAAATCGGGGAATACACTTTCCGACGCCCCGATACACTGGAGCAGAATATTGCGGCGCGGATCTATTCTCGCCTCTTCCGGTGTGAGAATGCCCTCACGCACCTCACGAGCGACGACCGTCTGATCCTCCGTCAGCCGGCGAAGCCTCTCGGCGATTTCATAGGCGCGCGTGTCTCCGACATTGACGATCGAATACCTTTGCGGTGTTAGCAACATCGCCGTCAGCGTCGTGCCTATCACACGATTGCCACGTGACGCAAACCGCGCGATCGCCTCGTTGCAGTAATCGATGAGGCTGCTCCAGTCACTGCGAAGCCACTGATCGGGTACGCTCGAAGCGAGAACGCCCGCGAGTCTCTCATCGGCCCATTGGAAAAATGAACGCACCACATACGCCGAAGCGATTTCACCGTAATCGAAGCCTCCCATGCCATCACAGAGAACAGCGAAAACGACTCTCCCCGCGTCGGTTCGGTACACGCGGACATGGTAACTGTCTTGATTGGTCCGCTTCGTATTGCCGGTATCCGTCGTGGCTGAAACGATAAACTCCATTGATCCCGTGCCTGCTTCCCTAGTACATGACGAAAGATTCGATCAGTTTCGTCAGCTCATGCGAAATTCAAACGACTCATCGGCAAGTCTTAACGTATCGCCGTGTTTCAGTTCCGTCTCATGATTGGCTTGAATCATCTGGCCGTTGACATACGTGTGATTGGTCGAATTCGTGTCGATCACAAAGTACTGACCGCCGCGCGCAATAATCTGGGCGTGGCTTCGGCTGATCGCCGTATTGTCCCCGATAAAATAATCGACGAAACTCTTTTCCTTGCCGATACGGAAAAGCGGCTTACTGAGCGGAATCCGCTCATTATTGCTTTGGCGGATCAGATAAGGGCATATTTCTCGCGGTTCTTGCTTAACGGCCGCGTCCAAAACTGTTGTACCGCCGAGTGGGGCTCCCACCAGCGACGTCGTATCGCCAAAGCTCACCGGTCCTGCGGGCGAATGTCCCGTCGCGGGTACCGGAGGATAAGCCTGCCTCTGACTCATGTCTTGAGGCGGATAAGAGGGAGAAACGGGCGAAGGTATCGACTGCTGTGCCTGAGCAGAGGCAGACGCGGGGAAAGTCGCAGGAGGCTGCGGTGGCTGTTTGGAGATTGGAGGCGACGTCGTGTAAGGTTGGCGCGGTCCGGGCACTTCCTCCTTCATCCCCGGTATAGCAAAGGGCACCTGCGGGCTGCCGGGCGCGACCGGCGGTTCCGGTTTCCCCGGGAAAGTAGCCTTCTCCGCGATGGGAACATGCATGGCTCCAGGCGATGCGACCGTCTCCGGAGGCGCCGACTTCTGCCGTTTCTGCGCGTCGTAGATCGCCTTATTCTCCTTGCTGTAATGCGACATGAGATACATAAAAGACATTTTTTTCTCACTGCTCGCAGGCGCCGCGCCGGCTGACAGGTCGGCAGGCGACGGAGCCTGCGCGGACATCTGCTGAGATTTTTTCTTATTTCGGCGAGATGGTTTTTCCTCGACCGGCGAGGAAGGCGGTGTGACCGGGATTCTAGAGCCCGCGGCGTCATTAAATGGAGTCTGCAGTCTCTGACCTGACGGCGCCTGTGGAGTCACAAAGCCGGCTTTCGGCGGAGCGCCTGTATACGGTATACCCGGCTGATGAGGACCTGCCGCCGGAGCACCGGTATACGGCACATTCGGCTGAGGAGCACCTGCCGGCGGAGCACCGGTATACGGCACATTCGGCTGAGGAGCACCTGCCGGCGGGGCGCTTCTTTGGGGAGCGCCGGCCGGCGCGTATGCCGCCTGGGCAGTTGTCTGACTAGTCGAATCTCCGGCCAGCTGTAAGAGAAAACCTTTGAAATCAGGCAGAGAAAACGCCTGCGGACGATTCATAAAGCTGATGATTTGAGCGACATAATCGAGATTCTCCGACTGATCAAACTGCGTTCGGAAGAGAATATCTTTCAAGAAAACACTGACCTTATCGTTGATATCCGCCGGTGCCCCGTCCCGTTCGTTCGGCGAGGAAGCGCCTATGAAAGGGAGACAGACCATATACGCACGACAGCTGGAGACATCGACAAAAATATAGTCCATCTCAAGTAGCAGCGTGTTCGGATCGATCATGTACTCCTCCACCTCCAGCAACACGTTCGTCATGCCGGAAACCGCTCCCAAAAACTGTTTGCGGTTCACCGTGTCGGCGAAGAACTGGCGAAGCGATATCCGAGAAGAGATGTTGTACTTGAGGTACTGATTCTCGTCTATCTGTTGATAAATCGTGGGGAGAAGTCCCTCAATCTGGTTGTGCGTAATCATCCCCAAACTGAGCGAGTCAATCGTCTCCGTATCTTTCACTTGATAAACGAGATACGAGTGGGAACCTTGGCTGTCGTAAGTAAACGTATACATGTGCTTGTCCTTTCCGTTATTCCGCGGTGTCACTATCGGTTTAGCCGGTAGAGCATCAGAAGACGCCATAGTTCCTCTGTCTTCACGAAACAACTGCCTTTACTGTTAAAATCTTTCGTGTCGTCAAACGCTGCCTCAATGACCAGCGCGCCTTTAGGGTCAATAAACCCCCACTTGTCTCCGATTTTTACGGCGGCTAAATCATTCGCAAACGAGCGCGCGCTATCAAAAGCTGGTTGTATGACAAGGGCACCTTCCGTATCGACGAAGCCCCATTTGCCGTCTTTTTTGACGGCGGCGTACCCTTTATCGGAAAAGAGCCTTGCGTCCTCAAATCGCTCATTGCCCACAACCGTCCCGTCGAGACGATAGAGCGCGAACGTATCGCTCTCTTTCGCGAAATAGCGCTCATTCCTATTGAAGAACTCTCGATCGTCCACGATAATGTCCGCATACGCCTTCCCCGCGATCGGCGCCCCCGACGCATCGAGCAGGATCCACTGATCGCCTGACTTCGCGGCGGCTATCCCGCTGTTGATCGCGGATATATAGTCATATGGTTCAGACAGGATCTTTAGATCGCGGTTAACGAGAACATACTTCCCATCTCTTCCCTCGGCAGGAAAGACATCGCCGACTATCGGACCTAACCGAGAAAACCGCTCATCTATTTCTGTCACCTGTTCGTTATCTTTGTCGATAAAATAGGCGGCGCCGTCCCCAGATACGACCGGCGCCAATCCGGAGGTTGTGAACGCCCCCGCGTTTTTATACTGAAATTTCGTCAATTTCCGTCCTGATTGGCTAAGATAAGCCCAGTTACCCTTATCATTCAAAATGGGACAGGCGTTTTGCGAAAAAACGCCCACATCCACGTATGTGTCATAGTCGAGCTTGGTGAGATACGCGTACTTGCTTCTCGTCTCGCGAATGAAATCGGAATCAACCGATCGCTTGTCGGCTACTTCCAGAATATCAAAGACGCGTTCAAACCTATTATTCATGATGTAGGCGTCGAGAAGACTGTCGTATGCCTCGGGCGCACGGGGATAATCGGTGATAAACTGCTCGCACCAGATGAGGCGATCCTCATTTTTTTCGACGGACTTATAGAAATCCGCGACTTCCCTGCGCACAGCCACTGAATCCTTTATGTCCAAGGCTTTCCGATAATTCTCAACGGCGTATTTGGCGACTTTTTTCTCCGCGAAATTGCGCGCTGTCGCCAATAGCTCTTCATATTGCGCATTTTTCGTACCGGCCGAGTAGACGAGCGAAATCCAAGACAAAACGAGAAGCACCGCGAGCGCGATAGGTACGATTTTTCGATAATTCTTCATATAGCACCTCCCTTACATACCGGTCAATCCGATCGCGATACAAGCGCCGATCAAAATACAAGGCGCCATCGTGATCGAATCTTTGCGCGTCTTCTTCCGGGTCAGGAGTAAATAGACAGCGTAGAAAAAACAGACAATAAGTGAGAAGAAAACGGCGTTGGCCGCCCCCCAGAGACCTTGGTACAATCCCATCACGAAAAAGAGTTTGACGTCACCCATACCGACACTGTTTTTCATGATCAATGAGATGATCAGGAAAAACCCGCCGACCGCAAGTGCCCCGAGAGCCGCCGATTTGATGATTTGGAGAGCACCGGTGGTGTCGAGTATCAGTTCCAGACCGGCGTATACGAGCCGCAACGCGATCGCCGCTAGAATCAGCGCGTTGGGTATCACGTGGCGAGCATAATCGATGGCGGCCATCGGAACCATGAACATCACCAGGGTCAGCAACTTAATATGATGCATCAGCACTGAATTGGGGTACAGAAAGGTCAGCACGGCAGAGAGAGCGATCCCCAACAGAAGCGACATCAGGAGATACAGCTTACGGTTCCGTCCGCGTGGGACGAAATGCGAGGCTGCCATGTCAGAAAAAGGTCGATCGCTCAGCTTGTAGACGGTGAACGCGTAACCGATAACCGTCAGGACAAGCGTCAGAATGATTTCGATAAATAGATTCTTCACGTATAGTCTCCTCTGCACTTCCTAGGGTCAGCGCCTGTCGCCCTGCATCCAGCCTCGCGTCACCGCGGTCTGATTGAAGTCAAAGTTAATGTTTAACGGCAGCAGCGGAATCAGCTTCACTTTGTAAAGGACATTGACGACTATATAATCGGTACCCTCCGGAAACAACAGGGAGCTTCTGAAATTCAAGCCACTCATATAACTATCGGCGCTCGGTAGCACGTGCATTGATCGCAGAAAACTCTCCGGACTCCCGCCCCTTTCATCGATCAGATGCTTCTTGATCATGGCGGTGACGATCGGAGCGGCGATACGGCTTGATGCCGCGAGATCAATGTCACCGGCGGACGCAAGTCTCGCGAGACCGAAGAGCATCTTAACAGGGTTTGACGCGATGTTCTCCGCGGCTTCGACACCCGTCCCGCCTTTGATGATGTCATCCCATGCCTTTCCGATATCGCCTGTATTAATATCGAGACCCTTTCCGCCGGCAATACTCTGAATAGCCTCAAAGACGTTGAGCACTTCCGACGTGATATTCTTGGAGCTTCCCGCCCGTTTTTCTCCGGGACGTACCAGAGAATATAAATAGCTGTATTCCGAAATCTCGCGCGCCGTCGAATTGATAGCGAAAGACATGCGCGCCTGGATTAAGCAGACATTGATCACTGACAGCAGCGAAATAATCATGAAGATGAAAAAGCTGAGCGAGATGATCGCTTCGATCGTGATGCTCCCACGTTCGCGGTGACGCGTAGAGACGCGCGCGCGACAAGCATCCGGTCCGGTCAACGCACTTCTATTCTCATCATATCTGACAGATGGCATGTTTTCTCCCTTCCGGAACACGGCATTAGTACCCACGTGTCGCCTTGTCATCAAACGAGTACCACGATGTATCAGTCAGCGGATCCCTGAACGTATCGGCGAAAAGCGGCAATGGCATGAGCAGTGGTTTGACGAAAACTTTTGCTTCCACCGTGACATAGGCGCCCGCCCTGCGGAGTAGATAGTCGTCTCTTCCGGTGACAAGATGGAGATTGAGCTGAATAACATCGGCTGTGCGAAGCAGAATGCCCGTTCTGTTCGTAAACATACCGAGAAGGAGGAACAATCTCATATAGTCGCTGTAGCGGAAAGACAAGAGAGATGTCATGCCGGTACTTTCGCCGGACGACTGACGGTTGCCTCCGGCGCCGGCGGATTGACCGTCAGATCCAAAGAAGCCGTCGATTCCGTTCTCAAGTTCTTCCTTTAACTTGTCGGAGCCTTCGTTCATCGCCCCTTTGACTTTGTTCATCATCTCGTTTTTGTACTTGACAATCTCCTCGGTTCCTTCCTGGAGCTTCTTCTTAACCGCTTCTGTAATCTCGTTTAGATATTTGTTCATTTCGTTTGCGAGATCTTCGATCTCTCCCGCGCCCTGCTTTTCAATCTCGCGGATTTTGTCGATCGAGCTTTTGACAAACTTTTCTTTGAGCAGTTCGACCGTTTTCTTTTTCGTTATGTGGGAGATGTCCTTTGGGTCTTCATCCAGCGAGTCGACCCATTTGTCGAGATTATCGGAAACATATTTCTCAGCGTCAAACCCGGGATCTCCTTTTGATTCTTCCGTGAAGGCGTTCTGGATAAGAGAAAGCATTTTTTTTATGGCCACGTTCGCGTGACGCGCAATGAGATCGTCAACACTTTTACTGATGTGTTCCTGTATCTCTTCACTGTTTTCCCTTATGTACTCTTCCGCCTCATCGCCACCCTTGTCAAGGTATTCGCCAAGCTTATCGGCCGCCTTGTTAATAGCCTTTCCCGCGGCATCTTTCAATAGATCCTTTGCCTCATTCTTGGCGGCACTCATCAATCCGCCCGGCGTGACCACCCAGGAATCTTTTTTGTGGAACAGAGGAACAGCTTTCCCTCTCGCCAGATTTCCCAGATCGATCGCCGACTGTATCAGCGCGAGAAGTATCTGAATTGTCGCTTGAACGAGTGGCACGGGGAGCACACCAAATGACGCCGCCGAAATGGGCGTCGCGATCGAAAGCGCGAATGTATTCGTTTCCATATCGGAAAAGGCGTAGATGACATTCAGGCCGAATCGGATGGCGAAAATGGAACTGTAGGCATGCGTGACATTCGCCGACCCTGTCCCACCGTAGAGAATGTACTCGACCTCGCGGTCATAGTGGTAGTTAATTTTGTCATTGATTTCGTGATTCCGGAGCGTCGTCAGCGGCTTCCCTTCCATCCCTTTTTCTTTATGCTCATTCCGGATAGTATCGAAGCTGAACATGCTGAGGAGATAATCGGTGACGTAATACGCGTCGCGGAGATCTTCCGAAGACCCACTTAAAATATCGGCAACGCCGGAAAACATGCCGGCGAGTCCGGTGCTGGTGCTTTTGGCGACATTGTCAGAGTCATTGCTGTATTCGCCTGAAGCCGTTCCCGATGGCGGGGCATCTGATGTTTTGGAAGGAAGACTCGTTTCGGAAAGGCTTTTCCCAGTTTTTTCGGGCTTTTCCTCTTCTTTTAACGCGCTTTCTTTCTCGTTATCGGCCTCTTCCTCGCCCGTTTTTTTCATGCTGTCCTTGAGCTTTTCGCCCTTCTCATCTTTGTCAGAGCGGAAAGTACAATGGCGTTTCGTCTCGTTTGGTTCCTTGGGATCGGCATACTTTCTGTAGAGATAGGTGTAGAAAACAGGCTGATACTCCCCGTACAGAGAAATGCCGGTTTTCGGTTCACTCATCCAAGTAAAATCAATCGCGGGCGCTTCAAATAATTCGTTGAATGTTCGCTCCGCGCCTTCCCTCAAGGGCTTTTCCTGTTGCGGTCTCTTATTAAAAAATTCTTCTCCGAGTTTATTGACGATAAGCTCCCTAAACGTGACCTCACTTTTAAAATAATCAACCTTTTCATCGTAGCTGACAATATCGCCGATGAACCGACCGGCGTAACGGAACGCGCCGATTTGCTCTAAAGTTTGTTCCATCCGATTTCGGAGAGGCGCAATGCGGTTATAAAGTTCAAGAACCTGACCCTTGTCGTATACGCTCTTGATATCCCTGAGATCGGCTTTGTCCTGTTCTGCCAGTGACGAAAGGGATAAAGACGGATCCTCGGATGAACGCCGCCATTCTTCCCTTTTTCGAATGAGCGCACCGCCGTTGAGTGAATCGTAGACATCCTTGAGGTCTTTTTCCGCGCTCGTCAGATATTTGACCGCGTCTTCGAGGTTTTTCTTATACATCTTCGCCTTTTCCGCTATCGCTTTTATCTCATGTTCGAGCGGGAGCGTATCGGTCCGGCCTGATGTTCTGATCGCTGTCGTCAATTCGGCAAGAGGTTGGAACGCCTCATGCGTCATTTGCATATCCAGCTCGTAATAAGCCTTGATTTTCGTCGCGAACTCCGCGGCGGAGATCGGGGTCTCGATCCCCTCGACCTTCACGGTAAAATCGAGCGACTCGTCATCCGCCCATATCATCGCGAGAGCGAACTCCTGATATTTTTGATAGCGATCGAGCGGACCGTTGTTAATATAACGGCGAAGATTATCGGGTGATAAAGGTCCGCTTAACAACTGTGTCACGTATTGAATGTCGTAAAGATCTTCGCTGATGGCAGAAGATTTCGGGAGACCGAGCGAATCAAGCGATGCTTGGATCTCCGTCATTTTTTTGTCGTCGTAGAGATTGCCCATCGATGCCATCAAGCGTTGCATTTTTGTCGCGGCAGGTCTTTTGTCTGTGGCGTAATCGCCAGGGAATAAGTCGACATAACTTTCGTATGTCTCTCCCCAGCATTCCAAATCCCAGAGGGTGCCTTCCGCCGATCCGCCCACCGCATCCGGTATCGCGCGTGTCCGTCTTGTCAGCTGCAACGGCGTCTCGGCGGCTTTCTGCGTCTTATAGACATCCATAATCGTCCTGACATGCAAATCCTTGTATGTCGATGTCAAATTCGCGAAAAATCCGTCTTGCGCCACCATGCCAAGATTTTTGTATATGAGATCGTTGTATTTCGATAGATTCTCCCAAACAGAGCGTAGTTTTTTGTTGAGTCGTTCCTCTTCTTTAAAGTAGGACTGGCGCTGGTCGACAAGTTTGGTCTCCTTACTGACGTTATTGAAACTATTCAGCGCTGATAAAAACTTAAGTCCCGTATTGATCGGCGTGCGGTATTTCATAAACTCGACGATCTGGCGCTCAAGGACATCGGGGTTAGCGATTGAGCCGCCTTGGGGAATGTACGGGTTAAAGCTATCCAATTCCAGCTTCATGTTGAGCACATCGTCCGCATCACTCGAACCCTCAGGCAGATCGTGAAGCTGTGCCATAATTTGTTGGGTCATCGCGCCCGCTTCATCCGCACCGACTCCGTAGGAAACAATGCTTTTGTTGAAAAAAACTTTCAGATCCTTGAAAAGCGCCTCCTGATCCTGTGTCGTGGCAAACAGACCGTACAGCTCTTTCAACTGCGTATCATACTGTGTTAGCGCCGTATTCAGCGCCAGATCACCCGCCGAAGCGGCCACGCTGCGAGCGAGAGAAATCCGGCTCACGTCGACGAAAAAGGCGCTGCAAGTCAGCATGGGAACCAAAATAATGACAAGAAATATCGTTATGGCGCCTTTACATCTGCGGACGTATTTCATAGACC
>CAZBOM010000064.1:0-5411 GCA_964493375.1 uncultured Mageeibacillus sp.
CAGCCGGCTCATAACCGGTCGGTCCGGGGTTCAAGTCCCTGATGGCCCACCACAATATCATTTTTTTACATGGGGGAGTTCCCGAGCGGCCAAAGGGGGCAGACTGTAAATCTGTTGTCGACGACTTCGGTGGTTCAAATCCACTCTCCCCCACCACTTGTCTGGCGGATCGTTCTTACAAGGACGGTCCGTTATTTTTCAAAATGGTTTGCCGGTGTGATGGAATGGCAGACGTGTCGCACTCAAAATGCGATGGGGATTCCCCGTGCCGGTTCGAGTCCGGCCACCGGCACCAGTACGAGTGTCCTTATAGGATCAGAGCATCCTGTAGGGACACTTTTTTCTTGCCGCAACACCTGTTTCGGTAACACAGCGACGCATCACTTAGTTGCTCGCAGATTATAATGACACTGATTTCTCGGTCTGCCTTGCTATACATTTAAGGCAACATCGTAACGATTAAACGAGAAGGAGGTGTTTTTATGAAAAGGCACTCCGTAACTATTAAATTAACAGCGACCACCTTGCTTGTAACTGTTTTTGCGCTGGCGCTGGTGTATATTAAAAAGAACCCAATTCTCAACCTTCATATTCTCAACATCGAAGTCATCAACTTAGAGCTTAATTATCAGTTAACGACGCTTGCTCTAGCGATTTTGATGATCTTATTCATTATCGTTTTGTATGGTAAAACTGTGTCGAGACTACTGAGCGTGAGTCGCTATGATGGCGCGATCATACCGGAGCCCTACATCGGTATTAAGCCTAAGGAAAAAGATAGTTAGAAAACACTGGGAAGGAATATCGGCATTGTTGTTTCCTTGGTCACTCTCATCGCCCTTTATTTTCAAGTTTACAAAGAGAGACAGATCGCCCCTGATTACGTGATTAGGTTTTTGTTGGTGCTACCGCTTGCTCTCTTAAACAGCTTTACAGAGGAAGTCATTTTTCGATTCAGCTTTGCTTCGGCGATAAAAGCGACGAAACAATCGCGTTTTTGGGCGCAGGGTCTTTCAGCTTTGACATTTGGTGGAATTCACTACTTTGGCGTGCCATCAGGTATACCGGGTGTTCTGCTGGCGGGATTCCTCGGGTGGTTCTTAGCCAAATCGATTTTGGAAACGGAAGGTTTCCTTTGGGCGTGGTTGATTCACTTTATTCAGGATGTCATTATCATGTTCGGGCTTTTCGTCATGATCGCGTGATGTGCAATTGATTATCCTTGTTGATGCGGCGCAGGCGTCATGAGGTTTCCTTCTTCAAACATAGATTTTAAGAAACGATTGAGCGCATCGGCATCATGGTTTTGAAAAGAAGGATTGATAGAAGGATCAATATAAAACGCCATCATCGTCTTTTTCGTCGGATGGGGGAATACAAGCCCGCAAGCGTGCAACGCGAGCGTTGGGAGTTCAAGGTCGCGCGCGTCATTGAGTCCGTATCGCCTGTCCCCTGCGATCGGAAAACCTCTTTCGGCGAATTGCGCTCTTATTTGATGGCGACGCCCCGTGTGAAGCTCGATAAAAAGAAGTGATTCGTCACCGCTTTTCTGACTGTTCGAAGCGATCTTTGCCCATGTCAACTCCGCTAGTTTCCCCTTAGAAGACTTTATTAAGTCATGCGTCTTTTCGTTGTTCTTGTGATCTAAGGATAAAACTCTAACACGTCCCTCGATTTCTCGAGCAGAAAGAATGTCTCGAAAGGTTCCTCTCTCTTGATTGGGAACACCACGGACTAAAGCAACATAGTACTTTTTAACATCGCGCCCACGGAAGGCTTCGCTTAAGCGGGAGGCCGCTTTAGATGTTTTCGCAAAAACCATGAGGCCACTCGTCGGTCTGTCAAGACGATGGACAAGGCCGAGCCAAGCGTCACCTTTCTTTTGATCTCGCTCAACGAGGAAGCGTTTGAGTAACCCGAGCATATCAGGTGCCGCTGACTTATCCGGTTGAGACGGCACGCCTTCCGGTTTGTTGACGACAATTAAATGGTTGTCTTCGTAGACGATATCTAATGGCTGTGATTGGAGCATATAGATATCATATCACCGAACAAAATGATTCAACTTTACTCAACTTGAAATCGACATCAAATTGATTTTCGTTCCGTCGCAAGAGGGTAATGAAAAATGATTGCCACAAGCGATACCTAAAATGATTGTAAGCAACATGATATATAATAAGGTACAAAGGCAACGATTTTACTTCGGAGGTATTTATGTCCTCAACACCCCATATCTTAATTTGTGATGATGATCCAGTCGTCCACGAGTCGCTCGGACTTTATCTCGATGCCGAGCATTTCCCTTATTCTTCTGCTTTTGATGGCGAGGAAGCTCTCGAGAAAGCCTTAAGCGAGAAGCCTGATCTGATCATTCTTGATCTTATGATGCCTAAAATGTCCGGTACAGATGTCTGCCGCCATATTCGCAAAACATCGAATGTGCCGATCATTATGCTCACGGCGAAAGGTGAAGAGATCGATCGCGTATTGGGATTGGAACTCGGAGCCGACGATTACATTGTCAAACCTTTTAGCCCACGTGAAGTGATCGCGCGCATCAAGGCTGTCTTCCGGCGCATTCACGACACGGAAACGGGTCAGAAGCCATCTGTTCTCCGTTTTGACGGGCTTGAGATCAATCTCGACAATTACCAAGTGAAAGTCAATGACGAAGTCATCCCCTTCACACCAAAAGAAGTCGAGATTCTTTATCTGCTCGCTTCGCACCCAGGTCAAGTCATGGACCGCGAACAGATTTTATCGAAAGTTTGGGGATACGATTATTTCGGCGATACGAGGACAGTCGATACGCACATTAAACGTATTCGTCAGAAAATCGATACCGACAACCCCAGCTACGGTCTAATTACCGTCTACGGCGTCGGATACAAATTTGAAGCTTCGATCTGACTGACCTATGAAAAACAGATTTCTCGTCAGAAGAATTTTTGTTCTATTGATCGCCGCGATTTTGTTGTGGACGATTTTGACGGCTCTGTTTTACAGCTATGTCGCTAACCCCGTCTTCACCCGAATTAAAGCGCGAGAATTATTGCCGCGCGCGCACTTAATCGCGAAAAATGTCTATGACAAAGAAGATGCCACGGGTGCGACCGGCTTCTGTATCGATCTCATCCAAAATTCGAGCACGCTTTTTGGCAATTGGATTTACATCGTCGATAACAAAAAAGGGATTCGTTATCATTCTCCCATTCCAGATGAGCCGAGCGAAATCTCTGATCAACTCAATGCGATCGTTATGTCGGAGCATAGCGCGTTACTACAGGATGTTGTCGCGCATCGTTTGGGTGAACATCGCGTCCCCGGTTCAGGCGATCGATTTCTTGTGATTTCTGTTCCCATTCTCAACGACGACAATAAACAGATAGGATCGACGGTGATTGTCCAACCTTCAAAGGAGATGAACGCCGGCATCCAAAGCCTTAACTTCGCGCTGCTTACGTCATCTTTGATTGTGCTCGTCATCATGGCGATCCCCGTCGTCATCGCGGCACTTCGAATCGTTCGCCCTCTCGAATCGATGAGGCGCGTGGCACTCGCCATGAGCGAAGGTGATTTTTCTCAGCGCGCCGATGAAGCACAAGAAGGTGAAATCGGTGATTTAGCGCGAACAATCAACCGAATGGCCGAGGATTTGTCTGAATCGTTCAGGCAATTAAGAGAACAAGCGAACAGTCTCAAACAGATTATTGACGGCATCGGTGAAGGTATTGTCGCCGTCGACCGTGACAGTAAGATTACACAATATAATGACCGGATCTTCGGCGTCTTTGGCCTCGATCGCGCGTACGCGACGACGACAACACCGGAGAGCTTCCTTGAAACGAGCCGGATTAACGCTTTTTTCCGGCAGGCGATGGACTCAAAGAAACCGGTGACATGCGTCATCTCCAAAGATCATCGCCAAATTCAAGTTGTCATCACTCCCCTGCTGACAGAACAACAAACAATCAGTGGGGCAGTCGGACTGTTTCGCGATATTACGCAAGCTGAGCGACTTGAACAGACGCGTCGAGATTATGTAGCGAATGTCTCGCATGAGCTACGTACGCCTTTGACCGCGATGCGCGGCTTACTGGAACCATTGACGGATGGCATGGTCACCTCTCCTGAAGATCAAAAACGCTATCATGAGATACTGCTGCGCGAGACGATGCGCTTATCTCGACTTATCAACGACATGCTCGAGCTCTCTCGGATTCAAGCGGGAACGTCGAATATTCAACAAGGGCGAGTCGATCTCATCAATGTTGTGATGGATGTCGCCGACAACTACCATACGTCCATTCGGGATCACGATTTAGAGTTGCAAACGTCTGGACTTGACCTTCCACTACCCGATGTTTGGGGCAATGCCGATAGGATTGAGCAGATTCTGATCATTCTCATCGATAACGCCATGAAATTTACTCCTTCGGGCGGTTCAATCTCAATTGATGTCGGGCGATCAATGGGGTTGGCATATGTTGCTGTTTCAGATACCGGTATCGGTATAGATGTTGAGGATCTAGAAAACATTTTTGATCGTTTTTACAAAGAAGACAAAGCTCACAAGGAACCTGGAACAGGTCTTGGCCTTTCAATCGCGAAAGAAATTGCCGATCAGCTCGGGTTTGATTTAACGGTTCGAAGTGAAAGAAATATCGGATCGATATTTACATTACGAATCCCCTTTGCTGACGATGTCATGCAATCACTCAGCCAACTAAAAGATGTTTACGACAGTGGGAGTGAGGAACCTCCTGTAGATGCATGCAGTCATGCCATGCCATCGTTAGAGGCCGATGATGCCTATGAGAATTAACCGATACTTAGCTCAAGCCGGTGTTTGCAGTCGTCGGCAGGCAGACCAACTGATTGAAAAAGGACTTGTTAAGGTCAATGGTGTCATCGCGGAACACGGCATGATCGTTCATGAGCAAGATGTGGTGACCGTTAACGACGAGATTATTGCTCGGCCTTCACAGGATAATCGTGTTTATCTCGCCTTTCATAAACCCGTCGGCATCACGTGTACAAGTGATCCGAGACGCAAAGACAATATCATCTCGTATATCAATTACCCGACTAGGATCTTTACGATCGGAAGATTGGACCGCGACTCGCGTGGCCTTATTTTATTGACAGATGATGGCGATCTCGCCTATCGCATCACAAGAGCTGAATACGGTCAAGAAAAAGAATATTTAGTGACAGTTGACCGACCAGTCACGAAAGCATTTATAGACGGTATGCAAAGCGGTGTCCCTATCCTCGAAACAACAACCTTGCCATGTAAAGCGTGGCAAACTGATGATAATCAATTTCGCATCATCTTGACGCAAGGCTTGAACCGCCAAATACGAAGGATGAGCGAGTATTTCGGATACACCGTGGTTGATCTTTTT
>CAZBOM010000064.1:5421-9657 GCA_964493375.1 uncultured Mageeibacillus sp.
GCGCATCATGCACATTGCGCTCGGTTCGCAACCGGTCGGTTCATGGCGCGAATTGACGCCAAAAGAATCAGAAGAGCTAATTCGTCTCAGCAGGATAAGAAAGACATAGCCACTTTTTCGTACTCTCTCAATTCGATTTCTCACAAAGCACACTCCATACCATACGATTTCAAAGGTGCTTTAACACGAACGTGAGACTATTAAAGTTCGGAGGGATTAAAAACGTCCGTATCTTCGCTCGTTTTTGTCGAGCGATCTTTCTTCTTGTTTAATCGTCTGTCATGACGCCTTCGAATCTCATCTTGTAAAAACAGATCATAAGAGTCTGCCTCTTCTTCTGCAGGTGGCAGTATCTCTTCAAATGTCTTGCCGTTAGTATTCTCTTCTTGAAGCGAAAAGTTATCGCGATAGCGATTGATGGAAAAGACTTTGCCTTTTAGAAGCGACTTCTTCTCATGGGGCTTCAAATCATTCGTAGCCATGTTTTTGTTTGAATCTTTTGGTATGTCAGCATGACTGTTTTGAGATTTTTTGCGAACCCTTTTTATAACAAAACTGATCACCCATAACAAGACGAGTATGACTAGAGCGCCAATCGAAATATAAAGCCCCAAGTAAAAACCGACGGGTCTAAATTGCATCAGTATTTCGTGGTCACCCGCGCTGATAGGAATTGCCATAAAAGCGTCATCAATGACCTCGATCTTGACCGGTTGCCCATCGACAGAAGCGCTCCACCCCGGATCAAATGGAAGTGAAATGAAAAGGACTCCTTCTTCTTCTAAAGAAAGATTCCCGCGAATATAATCCTCCGCCATTTTTGAAATGGTCAGACCTCGATCTCTTGCGAAATTGGTTAATTGACGGAGAGAAGGAAGATCGAGCGAATTCAAGTATACTTCAAACTCTCCCGCATCGACGGTGTCTTTTGGTTTGATAATAAGCTTGATCTCATCACCGGCTTTGAGAGAACCAATCTCGCTTATCCCCTTCTTTTTGCCATCGATTGTTATCGATTCATTGTTTGCTTCGACCGTCACTTTCGCGACTTCGTATCCTTTCATGTCGAGGTGCAAATAGTGCGCTCCATCTTTCTCAGCTGTCCAATTCAACTCAAATTCCCAGTCGCTTTGTCCTGAAGGACGAGTGAATTTGTATTTTGAAAGATCAGGTAATAAGTGACGGATTCTGCTACCTTCCGTTGCCTTCGGTTTCAACGTTGAAAATAGCGGAAGTCTCTCACCAATCAAGGCATTCGCCAGATCCCCCTGTGTCTTAAATGGATTGCCGTAGACGCTCTTAAAATCTAATACTTTTGTTTTAGCGGAAAATGCAAGCGGAAACGTGTAGTTATTTTTGTAAACGGTCACAAGAGAGTTGCCAAGTGTTACCGCCCTCTCGTTGTCTTTATAAGGTAACGTGTCGCGGGCAATAACGTACTTGATATTAAAGAGCGAGTCACAAAATAATGTCGCTCCTCTGTATTGATAACTGTTTATACCGTTATTTTGATAGCCGGCGTTCTTAAAAAACTTGACCGGCGCTTTAGGGGCCGATGACGCAAATAGTGACAGGCCGTTAAAACCATACAAGCTCGGATCATTCGATGTCTTGTGCGGTTTGATTTCCATTCGATAAAAGGATTTATCTTCATCCATCGTTTTAGTTTGCGCGATAGCATCGCGAATCGAAGCAATGGTCGCTCCCGCGGAATAACCATCGCGAAGCCCGTAATACTCATTTTCACTGATGTAATAAACACCCGAAAATGTCGATAACGCAATTTCGATCAACATAAACGCGAGCAATAAATTGACATGGATATAGCGCTTATAAGATCGCGTTCGGAAAGATGAGAACAACACGGTATAAATCAAAAGAAAAACGATTGTTCCCCACTGTGTCCAAGGCGCAATTTTTATCTCGGAATCGATGGCTATGACGACGGGAGCGACAAAGGCGAGGCAGACACCCAGTAATCCAATTTCAGTCGGTCTAAACTCACGCGTAGATCGCAAGCCATCATACGCAATCGTCAACAACAAAAAGATGGCCACAAATGAATAACGGTAAGGCAGTTGGTTAGGGTAATGCATCCCGTGCCATAAAAAGTTCAAAATATTGATATCGAATGATAAAAAGATGAACAAGAGCAGTAGCGCGTTCATCACTTTCTCACGCACTCGAATACGGCTTGATAAGAAATAGATCGGCAACAAAAGCAAAACAGGAAGACCACTGTAAATATTTGGCGCTCCCGATCGCACCGTCGGTTGTAAAAATGGAAACATTTGCCCCAAGTAAGTCAAAGGTTTTCCGATTAAGTCAAATGTCTTAGGGAACTTATCACCGGACGCTGAGGTAATCGCCAAAGACCTAAAAGTGGGATAAAGTAAAACGGCGGACAGAGCGACACCTATTCCGGCAAGCAATATGACTTTACCGGCGACAAATAATCGCCTCTTAATCTTTCGATCTTCAGTGTATCGAAACAGTAAAATCGGGAAATAAAGCGCGATAAAGATTCCCGCAAAGAAGGCGGAATAATAATTGCAAACGAGAAGTAACGCGACTGAGATAGGAAACAGCAACCACTTTCCATCACGAATAAGTCTTATGAGCGCTAAGAGAACAACGGGAAGCAAGATCAGTGAATCGAGCCACATGATGTTCCAAGAGTAAGCCAAGGTAAAACCTGACAACGCGTAAAAAGTTGAAAAAGCAACGGCTAGAACACCTTTTCTCCTGAAGCTCACTTGCAAATACTGGAAGAAAGCAAAGCCCATGAGTCCCACTTTGATAAGTGTTATGAGAAATATTCCCTCAGACAAAAACGATGCGGGGAAAAGAAGCAACAATAAATTGAGTGGGCTCGCGAGATAGTACGCGAACAATGCGTAAAAACTCACGCCAAGACCGATGGCCATGGAATAAAATAGCGACCCACCTGAAAGAATCTTGTTCTGCATGAGCTGAAGAAATGGTGCGTATTGATGGAAGAGATCGACGGTGAGCATGTGGCGATCGCCAAAGGGAAATATTTGAAGCGCTGCGTATGCGAGCGTCATCATTAGGAACGGTATGAGAAAAGCCATAATGGACAAACTCTTGTTATTCCATATGTAACGCCTGTCTTTTTCAAGCGCGAATGTGCTTCGATTCAATTCTCTCATTTGTCAATCCGTCGTCTTGCCACCATCGTACGGTGTGACCAAACGACACCGATACGAGTTTCTTCAAAATTATCCTATATACGTCGATCAAGATCATGAGCTGAGTCAGCCTATAAGCCGGGTTCTGTCTTGAATGGTCATCTATCTAGACCTCTTGTTGCCAAAAGGCTCAAGCCGCCTCCATGGAACCTGCGGGCGACAGTTATGTTCCTCCACGGCGTTGCTCCGGATGGGGTTTGCAGGGCCACCATGTCTCCATGATGCCGGTGAGCTCTTACCTCACCTTTCCACCTTAACCGAGCAGTGCTCGGATGTCTATTTCTGTTGCACTATCCTTAAAGTCGCCTTCACCGGTCGTTAACCGGCATCCCGCCCTAAGAGCCCGGACTTTCCTCGGCGAAGACCTTTCGGTACATCGTCGCGACCATCCGGCTGACTCAGCTTTTATGATGTGATTATTATACGTAAGGGGTAATAGTGATTCAAATGACAATGTGATGACAAACGGTTTAACGAATAAACCACTGTAACAGTTCACCTAACAGTAATTGATCCTCCGGATGATAACTGGAACGACGCGAGATTTTGTCTATCTTCGTTAGAAGATAAAACAATCGGTTGCGATCTTGTTCATCCGTTGACTCATCGAGCGCTAGTGATTGGAGTAAACCAAAAGAAGAAAATTGCTCGCAACCGTCGCGGTGCTCTGCATGACGTTCATTTTCATTTTGAACCATCTCTTTTGTCATTACGAGTTGCTTGGTTCGATTGAGAATGATTGGACCGAATTCGATTTGTAGCGGTGTCAGGGGCTTTTTTGAGATATTGGCAGCGCTATCACATATGATGGCAAGGTATGGGCGACGGTCTTCAACGGCTATTTGCTCATCGAGAATGGTGAGACGAAGATCGCTGATTGTTTTTCTTAAGGCTTCGTCTTTTGTTTGAGGTTGAAGAATCATCAGGCTTGTTTGTTGTAACTTGTTGAATCCTCGTTCGATGATTCGACCGATGTTCTCCCCTCCTAAGCCACTGATAAGCAACACATCACCTTCAGAAAGTA
>CAZBOM010000065.1:0-231 GCA_964493375.1 uncultured Mageeibacillus sp.
GAAATCAATAACAGAAACGCTCGACTTTATGACTATATAAGAGAATTAGAACGCGGTGAGGGTGAGAGCTATCTTCGTGTTATTGAAGAACGGGAAAAATTTGCTATCTTCGCCGGGCTCAGAGCGGTCAAAAATGATGGTGTTGTCATTACTCTTTCTCCTTTAGGTGGATACAAAATGCAAGATGCGCTTGTTCGCCAGTTTACAAATGAATTATCGGCTCTCGGTGCG
>CAZBOM010000065.1:241-9027 GCA_964493375.1 uncultured Mageeibacillus sp.
GCAAGCGATTTCCATCAATGGTGAACGAAAAGTCACAACAACAGAGATTCGCACGAGCCAAGATAACATCTTAATCAACGGCATTTCATTCAGCCGTGAAGAGCCTTTCGAAATCAAGGCAATTGTCGATCCTATTAAAATTGATAGTTATGTCGTTCCCTATCTTCAATCCGTGAGCGAAAGTATAAAAAAACAAGTCGGGGAAGCGTCTATTGCCATCACCGTGAGACATGAAAAAGGAATGATCCTTCCCGCTCTCAGCGAAGATAGAATCGGATACGCCATCGATCTACTACAACCGGACGAATAATGGAGAAAGCTTGAAGAATTGAGACGAGTGGAAGGTTATAATATATAGCAATGGAAAGTGTGATAACAATCGTTGAAAAATTTCTAGAATTAGATAACCCTGAAGAAGGTCTCGCTCTGTTGGGCGCTTGTAATGGTCATGCCGACATTGTTGAGAAAGCACTTAATGTGACGGTAGAGGCGACGGCTACAGGTATTGTGATTCGTGGCGAGAAAGACGCCGTGAATACGGCGGAACGCATCTATAACCGTTTACACGAACTATGTCAGATGGGTTCGGCTCCCGTCACAGAGCAGTTGATTCGATATCTTGTCGACGCGTCCAAACAAGGCGATTTAAAGAACGCCGAGAAATTCACACCGAGCTTGATCTGCGTGAACGCGAAAGGGCGTCCGATTTTAAGCAAGACGGCCGGACAACAACAATATATCGACGCGATCAGGAATCATGATTTGACATTCGCGATTGGCCCAGCCGGAACGGGGAAAACATACCTTGCCGTCGCCATGGCGGTAAAGGCATTTAGAGCTCATGAGATTTCGCGTATTATTCTGACGAGACCGGCGATTGAAGCAGGTGAGAACTTAGGGTTTTTGCCGGGAGATTTGCAGAGCAAAGTCGATCCCTATATGAGACCACTTTATGATTCGCTCAACGATCTGATGGGCTTTGAGGTGTATCAACGTCACTTAGAGCGTGCGGAAATTGAGATTTCGCCTCTTGCCTATATGCGAGGACGCACGTTAGACGACGCATTTATCATTTTAGATGAAGCGCAGAATACGACGCGTGAACAGATGAAGATGTTTTTGACTAGGATCGGTTACAACGCGCGCGCTGTGGTTACGGGGGATATTACACAAATAGATTTACCACAAAGGCGAAAAAGTGGTCTGGCGGAAGCAGCCCGTTTGTTGGGGGCACTGGAAGGTGTGACGAGTATAAGATTGTCAGAACGCGATGTGGTGCGAAACCCACTTGTTCAGCGAATTATTCGCGCTTACGAGAAAGAAGCATCACGCAAGAAAGATGATCACAGGAGGCCGGCTCGATGAATGGATTAGAGAAAAAGACGAGGCTTGTCATCAACATTGTGTTTGTTATAGTGGCGGCCATCGCGATGGTGGCTACTGTTTATATCGGCTCCTCTCCAAAACAATACGATTTGCAGATAGGCGATATCAGTCCCTATGATATTTCAGCGCCGCGAGATTTCGCCGATAAAGCTGAAACAATGAGACGCGCATTAGAAGCGATGGCGCAAGTTCCGAATGTGATGATTCGATCGGAGGAACTCAGCAATGCTTCTTCCGATGCGATGCGACAACTATTAAGAATAATCCAGGAAAAAAGAGACGCGCTTTACAAAGAACCTGTTATTTCTATTGTGACGGAGTCTGAAGCGACGACGGAGCCCGGACAGACAAACCCACCGGATGACAACAGAACGCGACGTCCCGACAATCATGAAGTAGAGATTGCTGTTTCTTCTTTAATATCTGAGGTCGATCAAACGCTGGGAATTGTTTTGCCTTCGGGTGAAGCTGACCTGTTTATTCGTATGGAAGCTGAAAGATTCCAAAACATCAAAGCCATTATGAATGCGGAGACGAACTCAATTACCGTGAAATCTCTTGACCAACAAGGTCTTCGTATGGTGGTTGATGAGACCGTGACTAGACTTGAAGCGAGTATGGAGTATTACAAGGATGACGCGCCTTTTATTGGTCGAATTCTATCGCTTGTCATACGCCCAAACGTCGAATACAACGCGGAAGCGACAGATAAAGCAAGACAAGCCGCCTACGACCGCATTATGAGCGATCCGGTAATGATCAATCGCGGTGCTCGGATTATCAATCAAGGCGATGTGATCACGCCGGAAGCCAAGACGATGCTTGATGGTCTTAATCTGACAATGGGAGCGCGTTTTGACTGGCAACGACTCGGATCAATAACGGCGCTCGTTATTCTTGTCAGCCTTGTGGCGGTTATCTTTTTTAGACGATATGCGTCGGATCTCATGTACACGACACCGAGAAATTTGATCGCGCTCGTGATTGCCATTTTATTGCCGCTCATTATGACAGCCTACTTGGCGAGAGAGTTTCCACTGTCGTCTCCCATCTATTTTGCGGCTGTCGTTATCACCGCCTATTTTGGTTTAAGGACGTCGGTCGTTTTAACTTCTCTGCTCGTCATGGTTATTATCCCCATGACATCTTTCAATCTGTCATTTCCGATCGTTGCCATGATGGGCTGTTTAGTCGCCTCGCTATTCACGAAGGGAACGAGCCGACAAGACAACTACGCGCGTATTATTCTCGCGACATCACTCACGACCGCGACGACAGCGCTCTTAGTCGGTTATCTGCAAAAGGAATCATGGGCTCTCATCTCAAGCCATGTGACGCAAGCGACGATTTCGGGGGCTCTTTCTGTCATCATTGGCATTGGTATCATGCCTCTGTTTGAGCTGATTTTTAATACCGTTTCACCGCTTCGGTTGATTGAACTATCGCAACCCGGACATCCCTTGATGAAAAAGTTGTTTGTTGAAGCTCCCGGGACATCTCAACATTCCATGATGGTGGCTAATCTTGCCGACACAGCGGCAGAGGCGATCGGAGCCAACGCCATGATCGCGCGCGTCGGAGCTTATTTCCATGATGTGGGTAAACTGGAAGCGCCTCTTATGTTTACAGAAAATCAAACGGGGGAGAATCCTCATAATCATCTTCCGCCACTTGAGAGTGCGAGAATTATCACGAAGCATCCGGAAGACAGCATGGCGATTGGTCGAAAATATCGCTTACCGCTCCCTCTACTTCGCATCGCGCATGAGCACCACGGGACAACTGTCTTGCAGTACTTTTGGAACAAAGCGAATGAGCAAGCGGCCGAAAGAGGTGAAGAACCGCCTTCAATCGATTCTTTCCGCTATAAAACGCCGTTACCCAGCACACGTGAATCGGCTATTGTCATGCTCGCCGACTCCACGGAAGCGGCGATGCGCTCAGAAGGTGTCAGGACGCTTGAACAAGCCGAGTTACTGATTCGCAACATTATTAAAGGTAAGATTGAACAAGAGCAGTTGGCGAGATCGGGGCTTTCATTTGCCGATATTGATACGATTCTGCAATCCTTCCTTCAAGTCTATGCCGGCCATTTCCATGAACGTGTTCCGTATCGCACTCAAAAAACAAGAAAACTCGCACGTACTCCGGAGCAAGCTCCGTTGAGCGCTGTGAAAAATGATGAGAAAACGGTCGATACTGAAACAAAATGATCAAAGTTAATTGCTACAACAGACAGCGAGCGTACAGTGCTCGAAACGCCTATCCCGTCATTGAGGAGGCAGCTCAGCATACATTGTTCAAATTCCCGTCCATTTTGTCTTTGTTAGAAGACGAGATTAAAGTATCTCTCGATGTCACGCTCGTCGGACCGCGCGTCATGCGCCGGATAAATCGTGAACAGAGAGGTATTGACAAGGAAACGGATGTCTTGTCGTTTCCCGCGCGCGACATGTACCATGGTTTTTTTCAGAGCACATTGGAAGACTGGGAATTACTTGATATTGACGAATCGGGATCGCGCTCACTAACGCTCGGAGAACTCGTTATTTCTCCTTCGCGTGTCGCTGCACAGGCGGAAGAACTCGGTCACTCATTTGATCGAGAGCTATCTTTTCTTGTGATACATGGTGTTCTTCATTTGTTGGGGTTTGATCACGAAGATGGCCATGATGAGCAAGAGATGATCGCCTTACAAAAACGATTAATCGCAGGGCTAGAGGATATTCCTTGTGGTTTCGTCGTTCTGACGGGACGACCCAATGTCGGTAAATCAACGCTACTTAACGAAATATCCGGTCGTACGTTAGCGATTGCGACCGCGAAACCGCAGACGACACGCCACTCTATCCGAAGTGTTTATTCGACAGAAGAATGCCAGATCGCGTTTATTGACACCCCGGGAATACATCGTCCGAAAACAGCTCTTGGAAAAGCGATGATGAAATCTGCGTCAAGCGCTATTCAACAGTCAGATGTTGTCGTTCTTATGATCGATGCCGCGTGGCGTCCCGTCATAGGAACGGCTGAGCAACAAGTCATCGAGCAGGCGCGAAAAGATCAGAAGCCTGTCATTCTTGTGATTAACAAAGTTGACGCGACACCGAAAGAAAATGTATTGCCGCTTATACAAGCGTACGAGAATGCGTATGGGCTTGACGCGTACATTCCACTTTCAGCTAAAAAAGGCGATGGAATCGATCGTCTGATCAGTGAGATCAAACGATTATTACCGGTCCAGCGCCGCTTGTTTGCCGATGATGATGAGACAGATCAAACGGAGAGAGTGCTTGCATCTGAGCTTATAAGACGTGAGGTTTTGCTCCAGACAGAACAGGAGATACCGTACGGTGTGACGGTGATCGTTGAGCGATTCGAAGAAGAAGAGGAGGGCGATCATAAACGCCTCGTCGTCATAGACGCAGTTGTTTTGTGTAACAAGGAATCACACAAGCAGATTCTCATAGGGAAAGGCGGATCAAAAATAAAATCAATCGGTGTGGCTGCGAGAACGGCGATGGAATCTCTTTTTGACGCGCATGTCAATCTTTCGTTATTTGTTAAAGTTCGCCCCGATTGGCAAAACCGCTCGCAGTATTTACAGGATTCAGGAATTTTAGAAAAATGAGCTCAATTACGACGAGAGCTTTTGTCATGAATTCGTTTCCATGGAAGGAGAGGCATCGATTGTTGCATCTTCTGACACCGGAATTAGGTTTGATCACAGCGCTAGCTCCGGCAAGTGAACGACTTCGAAGCGAAATAAGAAGCGCGACACAACTTTTTTCATTTTCCGAATATGTTTTGACTGAAAAAAAAGGGCGCTATTCCGTTCGCTCTGCTGATGTCATTGAATCTTTTATTGCCATTGCAGAGGATCTCGACCGGTTGACGGCTGCTTCTCATGCGGCTGAAGTGTTTTCTGATGTGGCTCGTCATGATGAACCGAATCGCGCTATCTTCGATTTGTGGGCGTATTCCATCTATGAGATTTCCATTTCAGAATACCCTGTCTTTATCGCCCGAATGGCGACGCTTCGACTCATGGAGGAGATAGGGTTAATGCCCAGTCTCGAAACGTGTGTCAGATGCGAGAGACCACTTGAGGAACCTTATTATTTCAGCTTCATAGAGGGTGGTTTGTTGTGCCGGAACGAGGAGTTTCGGAAGACGCAAACGGAATTGACGTCTCTTTCAACAGGCGCGCTCGCACTCCTTAAACACATCAAGACAGCACCGCACTCGAAGTTGTTTCGATTTTACGCATCTCCTGAAACACGTTCTGAAACATCGTGTTTTGCCGATCGTTGGCTCGAAGAACGCATGGAAAAACAATACAAACGCCTTTCGCTTCTTGATCAATGTCAAGAATATTTACTAGGGTAGTGTTATCTTTATACATATTTATCATTTGTTTCGCATTTCTTTCCTAGTATTATATAAGGTGTAATCCATTTATTTTGAAGTTATCGATTGCATATTTTGCAATTTCAATTGTTTCGATCATAGGAGGGTGTATGGCAGTCTTTCAAAGCATATTCGATATCATCGGGCCTGTTATGGTAGGTCCGTCAAGCTCACACACGGCAGGCGCTGTCAGGATTGGGTTGGCCGCTCGCTCGATTTTCGGTGAACAACCGGAAGAAGTGGAGATTACTTTTTTCGGTTCATTCGGTCATACCTATAAAGGTCACGGGACAGATCTCGCCATGATCGCCGGTCTCCTCGGGCGCTCAACGGCGAATGAAGACATTCGATACGCCTATGAAATTGCCGAACAAGAGGGGATGAAGGTCGACATCAGAGTGTCCGATCGCAACGCCGGCCATCCGAATACGGCGCATATTGTGATGCACGCGGGGAATCGCACTATGAGTGTTACAGGTCGTTCAATCGGCGGTGGCATGATCGATATTGTTGAAGTCGACGGTTTTGATATACATGTAAGCTGTGATAATCCGATTGTCCTTGTGTTCCATATCGATCGACCCGGTTTAATTGCGACGGTGACTCGCTATCTCGCGGAACATAACATCAATGTCAGCCAGATGGATGTCTCTCGAAAAGAGAGAGGCGCCCGCGCTTTGATGCTTGTCGCCACTGACGGAAATATTCCCGATGAAGCGATGAAGAAAATTAACTCGATCAAAGATGTGGGACCGATTGTATTTTTGAGCGCGTTGCAACGAGAGCCCGATCTCGTTCCGATTGATTAATCCCAAGGTAAAAGGAGTCACATCCCATGAAACTATATCCCAAACATTTTATGACGGCAGTTCACAACTGCAATTTACGAGGCATCAGTTTATCGCGCTATTTTCTCGATATTGAAATAGTTCTCAACGAATGCACCGAAGACGAGATTATTTCCAAAATGGAAAATAACTTACGAGTGATGGAAAACGCAGCCGTCAAAGGAATGGCAGGCGTGACATCTTTTTCAGGTTTAACTGGCGGTGATGCGAAGCGATTGCAGGCATTCCGCGCCAATGGATCGCCGTTCGGCGATAGTCTCTACCTTGAAGCGATGATTAGTTCACTTGCCGTCAATGAAGTGAACGCGGCGATGGGTGTCATCTGCGCCACGCCGACGGCCGGTTCTTCGGGGATACTTCCCGGAGCTTTATTAACCGTCCGTGACAAGTTAAATCTCACTCGACGCGAGCAGCTTGATTTTCTTATTACGGCCGGTGGTGCCGGTATACTCATTGGAAACCAAGCCTCGCTTTCCGGCGCCGAGGGCGGATGTCAAGCGGAGGTCGGATCGGCCTCGGCGATGACAGCCGCGGCCTTAGTCGAAGCGGCGGGAGGGTCGCCCGCTCAATCGGGGCATGCATTGGCCATCGCCCTGAAGAATCTACTCGGATTGTCTTGTGACCCTGTCGCGAGCCTCGTCGAAGTGCCTTGCATTAAACGCAATACTATCGGCGTTACCAACGCGATTGCCGCGGCGGAGATGGCATTGGCAGGCATCGAAAGCCGCATACCGGTCGATGAGGTCATTCAAGCGATGGGCTCAATCGGACGCATGATGCCAATGGCTCTTAGGGAAACAGCCCTAGGTGGGCTTGCGCAAACGCCGACGGCTTGTCGTATGACCGATATGCTCCAAAAGCAAGGGCGCATTCCTTGGCCCTTTCCGGCCGCCTCAACTAGCGATGATTGATAACGTACAGATTGATTGAAAAATGGCGCCAGTAGACGCATTGATGCGCTAATCGAAGTTTTTCCAGAATTCTCTGATCGTTTCGAGCGCTTGCTCGCGATCTGACAGATGAATCGTCTGCCATGCTTCGGGGAGAAGTTGCCGGTAATCAGGGCGGCCATACCGATCGTCGATCAGCAATACCATCCCGAAGTCATTTTCGCTTCGAATGAGGCGTCCGACTGCTTGCGTGACTCGATTGAATCCAGGCCACATAAACGCATACTCATAACCCATCTTCGATTTTTCATCATAATATTGACGCAGTATTTCGCGCTCCGGAGAAAGCCCCGGCAAACCCGTGCCAATGACAATGACGCCTGTCAACTCTTCGCCGACGAGGTCGATGCCTTCGTTGAATAGAGAGCCGATCACGGTGAGTCCGACAAGCGTATTTTTACTTGACGTTTTTCTGAATCGATCTAAATAAGCATTTTTTTGGCGTTCCGTCATTTTTGGAGGTTGGACGAGAAACTGTGTTTGAGGCGTTTTTATACGTTCGAATTCTCCCGCCAACAATTTCTGGTAGGCAAATGAAGGCGAGAAGATCAAATAATGACCCTGTCTTTCACGGATCGCCTCCGTGATGAATCGTGCGATGGCAGGAAGTGATAGATGTCGATCTTTATAGCGTAAAGAGAATGCTTCATAGCTCAAGACAAGTCGTCTCGAAGCGTCAAACGGTGAGTCAAGGATCATCACTTCAGGTTTTTCAGACGCGCTATCGCCGAGAAGAAGACAACCGGTGACTTGTCGCGGTATAGCTCTGTCAGATGATTCGACGCGTCGAGTGTGATGAGCGAGCATAGAAGCTCATCATTATCGAATGAGCGCCACGCCGTAATGTACGTATGATCGTAATATCGCTCCATCACACGCTGGAAAAAAAGTAAATCAAAATAGGCGATAATCATTTTTTCTCGCCCATCAAACGCAGCTCCCTCATGGAAAAATTGACCGAGCGTTTGGACAAGCGTATTGATATCGTCTAAGAAAAAGGGTGGGATTTCGCGCGTCGCCAAAAATTTCTCGCTTACCATGGGTTTAAATGGTTGCAATTCCTTGAGTAATGTCTCCCCATTTGCACCTTTGTTCGCGTTCGACAGGATGTCGGAAAACTGATCGAGGTCGCGTAGCAAGCGCTCCAATGCAACCATACACTTTTTGGCAAGATTACGAACTTCCGCGCCTAAGC
>CAZBOM010000065.1:9037-9628 GCA_964493375.1 uncultured Mageeibacillus sp.
GACGAACCATGGTCAGGTGTATTCTTGTCAACGCGTCCAAGAGAAGCGAGATTTTTGAAACTAAGTAGAAGCTGCAGAAGTGTCGATCGTGAGAACAGGGCTGAGAACATTTCGCGTGAACGGCGAGCAAGATTATGTGCTTCATCGACGAGCAGTGTATATTTGTTTTTTTCATCATCTAAAAGCGCCGTCCATCGAACGCGAGGATTGAAAACGTAATTGTAATCACAGATCACCACATCACACCCGACGCTTATTTCAAGCGATAACTCAAAAGGGCAAACTTGATACTTTTTTCCGAGCTCAATCACATCTTCAGGCAGTATTCGTTGTCGGCTAAAACTCTCTTTTAACGCCTTATGACGATTCTCATAGTACTGTTTAGCGTAAGGACATTGAGAAGTGTTGCAAAACAAATCTCGTTCAAGACACATCTGCTCCTTCGCTCTGACTGTAATCGATCGCACAACGAACCCTTCAGCCGTGAGATCATCAAGCGCTTTCTCCGCGACTTTTCGCTGCGACCGCGTTGGGGTCAGGTAGAATATTTGATTTGTCAGCCCACTCGCCTGAGCTTTAATTGAAGGGTAT
>CAZBOM010000066.1:0-444 GCA_964493375.1 uncultured Mageeibacillus sp.
ATAAAAAATTGGAGAGACGCATTTCCCCACCCGTGCGAATGATCAAGTCCGGATCGGGCACATCGGGAAGATACATAAACTCGGCGAAATTCTCTTCTGTGATATCGTCGCTTTGTATCGACCCTTCTGCGACTTTATGAGCGATCGATTGCGCGGCTGCGACAATCTCTCGCCGACCACCGTAATTAAAAGCAATGATCAGATCAAGATTCTTCCGATCCTTCGACGACTCCTCCGCTTCTTCCATCGTTTTCACAACGTCTTCCGGGAGTTCCTTGCGATCTCCCATAAAACGCAAGCGTATTCCCTCTTTTTCAAGCTCATCCATATATTTTTTAAAAAAACGGATAAACAACGACATGAGCGCGCCGACTTCAGTCGAGGGGCGCTTCCAGTTTTCAGTTGAAAACGCATAAACTGTCAGATGGCGGATATGGCGCTCGC
>CAZBOM010000066.1:454-9582 GCA_964493375.1 uncultured Mageeibacillus sp.
AAGAATGCAGAGTGTCCGCAAATTCTCCGCGCCACGTCGATGCCCCAATTCACGGGGCATCATCTTATTTTTTGCCCATCGACCATTGCCATCCATGATGACGGCGAGATGATTTAGGACACCCTCATTTACAGAATCCACTTCTACAACCACACGATTTCAGCTTGTCTTGACCGATCATCATCTTTATCGTTGATTCAATCAACTGTTTGAAAAAATTAATATTTTAATGGCGATCAAAGACAATCAAACGGCGTAAATTCCCCAAGGAATGACTATATTTCCATCAGCTCTTGATTCTTGCGCTCAATCGCTTCATCAATTTTCTCGATATATTGGTCTGTCAGCTTCTGGATCTCATCACCCATGGCGAAACAGACGTCCTCTGAAATTTCTTTGGCTTTCTCGAGATCTTTATAAAAATCGTTCGCTTCGCGACGGATATGGCGGATGGAAACTTTCGCATCTTCGCCTTTCTTTGCGACATCGCGTGTCAATTCACGGCGACGCTCTTCCGTCAACGATGGGAAAACGAGGCGCAAACACTGTCCGTCATTAACCGGGTTAATTCCCAAATCAGACGCTTGGATCGCACGCTCGATATCCTTCAGGAGACTCTTGTCCCACGGTGTCACGATAAGTAGTTTTGCCTCCGGCACTTGGACATTTGCCACTTGCTGCAGAGGAGTCGGAACACCATAGTAAGGAACGGTGATAGGATCGAGAACATGCGGATTGGCTCGTCCGGCTCGAACAGTCCTAAGATCATTCTCAAGGACCACGATCGCTTTTTTCATTTTTTCTTCGAAACCGTCAAAAGCTTCGTTCACTTTTTCGTTCAATGCCATTTTATAATCCTCCTGATATTCAATACTCGTATCAACATTGATCGGAATCAATTGTCTCTATCTTATCAAAACTTGACTTGCATAGACAGTTTCTAAGTTACTTGTCTATTTCATGTGTCATGGCGTCAAGATAATAATTCTGTCTCTTCCCTAAACGATCTCAATAATCCAAAGAGCTTATCGAATCCCTAGGCGACAGCTTGACAAACACACCTGTTTCATCAAATAAATATAGCTTCAATCATCACCGCACTAAAGTGCCAATAGGATCTCCCTCGGCCACTTTGATGATATTGTCGCGATCAGCGATATTAAAGACGACAACTTTCTGACCGTAGTCGCGACAGAGCGCGGCGGCCGTCGCATCCATCACCCCGAGACGATGCTCAAGGACTTCGTCAAACGTCAGCTCTTTATACATGACCGCGTCAGGGTGCTTGTGTGGATCTTTGTCGTAGACACCATCGACGAGTGTCGCTTTTAAAATAATGTCAGCGTCAATCTCTGATGCTCGAAGTGCCGCTGCCGAATCAGTTGAGAAAAATGGATTGCCGGTTCCACCGGCGAATACGACAACGCGCCCTTTCGAAAGATGGCGTTTCGCGATCGTACCGTTGATCGGCTCGCCAATCGTCGGCATGGGAACGGCTGTCATCAAGCGCACTTCATGGCCTTGTCTCACAATCGCTTCCGTCATGGCAATGGAGTTCATCACCGTCGCGAGCATGCCGATTTGGTCGGCCGCGACACGATCCATATCACCGCTCGATCGCCCGCGCCAGAAATTGCCACCGCCGATGACAATGCCCACTTCATGACCTTTTTTCAAGAGGCGCGCGATAATGGACGCGTATTCATCGACAATCGATGAGTCGATTCCCATTTTTGAATCTCCGGCGAGCGACTCACCCGATATTTTCAACAATAAGCGATGATATTTCATAGCCACCTCCATTTGCAGTTACCTGTTAGCTTCTTCTAATTATAATCGTCCGTTGACTAAAACGCATGTCTATTTATAATCATTTGGATCGTCAAAGTCCTTGACCCAAGTATTTTGACTTGAGAATAAATATTTAGATTCAAAAAGAGAGGGCACTTTGGCCCTCTCGACTGATCCGTTGATTTGATTACTTATTGAGCTGTGCGGCGACTTCATCGGCGAAGTTATCGCAACGCTTCTCCAAACCTTCGCCCATCTCATAGCGGACGAAGCGGCGAACCTTGATGTTCTCACCAATTCTGCCGATCAATTCCTTGACGAGTTGCTCACATGTCTTCGAATCATCACGGATGTAAGATTGCTCCATCAAGCATGTCTCTTCGAAATACTTCTCAAGTCTTCCGTCGACAATTTTCTCGACGATATGCTCAGGTTTTCCGGATTTAATGGCTTGTGCTCTGGCGATCTCACGCTCACGGGCAATAACATCCTCGGGAACTTCATCGCGTGACACGTATTCCGGCTTCATTGCGGCCACTTGCATCGCAAGGTCGTGAACTAAATCTTTGAAATCTTCATTCTTTGCGGCGAAGTCAGTCTCGATATTGACTTCGATCAATACGCCGACACGTCCACCTTCGTGGATGTAGGAATCGACGATTCCTTCCGCTGCAATACGACCGGCTTTTTTCTCAGCCGTCGCAAGGTCGTGTTGACGCAACCATTTGATAGCGCCTTCGATGTCACCTTGTGATGAGGCGAGAGCCTTTTTGCAGTCCATCATACCGGCGCCCGTCATATCTCTTAACTCTTTAACCATTTGTGCGGTCACTTGCATCGTATGCCTCCAATCCCGATTATTCGGAAAATAATAGTTCTTTATTTATCGATTATTAATACGATTGTTTCGATTGATTCTTACGCTTCGACGTCAAACTCAGACAAGCCGGCTTCATCTTTGTCAACGTTTTCAAAGCCGGGAGTCGCGTCGAGCTGTTGGACTTCATATCCTTCGCGACCTTCAATAACGGCATTGGCCATAGCGCCCGTGATCAATTTGATCGCGCGGATAGCGTCGTCATTACCGGGGATCACGAAATCGACTTCTTCAGGGTCACAGTTTGTGTCGACGATCGCTACGATCGGAATGCGAAGTCTTCTCGCTTCGGCCACCGCGATATGCTCTTTATTCGTGTCGACGATAAAGACGCACGACGGCAGATGTTTCATGCCGGCGATACCGCCCAAGTTCTTCTCGAGTTTTTCAAGCTCAAGGCGAAGAGCGGCGATTTCCTTCTTTGGAAGGTTGGCCCACGCGTTGGTCTCATCCATTTCGCGCAGCTCATGAAGCCTCTCGATGCGCTTGTTGATCGTTTGGAAGTTCGTCAGTGTACCACCGAGCCAACGGTTATTGACATAGTACATACCGCAACGTTCAGCTTCTTCACGGATTGAATCTTGCGCTTGCTTTTTCGTCCCGACAAACAGAACCGTTCCGCCTCTCGTTGAGATCTCGTTGATGAACTGGTAAGCTGTTTCAATTTTTCGCATCGTCTTTTGAAGATCGATGATGTAGATCCCGTTGCGCTCCGCAAAGATATAAGGAGCCATTTTCGGGTTCCAACGGCGTGTTTGGTGGCCGAAATGTACGCCACCCTCAAGTAATTGTTTCATGGAAACGACAGACATAATTCCTCCTGTTTTTGCCTCCGGGGTGCTCTAAAACCCAATATTTCGGGCAACAGAAGAGACACTCCCGTGTGTTTTCCTCGAAGATGATAGCACAGATCTCAAGAGTCGGCAACTTCATCTTTCAACTGTCACACATGATGTCATGCTATAGTAGAATTAAGTTTATTTTGATGGCTTTTCACTTCATCGCTTATCGATGAAGTGCTCTCATCATGAATGTTATGCTCGGAGGTTTTGAACATGATTTCGAACTCACTATTAAAATTTGCGGCTAGTCAAGATTGGCATGTCGCCAACAATGACGACTATGTATTCGGCGATTTTCGCGGCTACTGCTTCACAGCAAAGACGAAAGATGTTCTGACATCTTTCTTCACTTCAATCGCAGGCATCGCGCCTGAAAATCTGATTGAACTCACGACGTGGCTTGAACAGACACGTTTCCCCTTGAAGCTTGTCGACTACGAAATGACCGATAATTTTATTGCTATCCGCGCGAAGGATACGGCTCTCTCAGGGACAGCAAAACAGATGGAGAGATTCCTCGAGATGTTTACCGATAAACTCCAATCACTCGATGTCGCGACGGGTCTCTGCGTGATCTGCGGTCTTTCAGCTGATCAAATGGCGCTTTATGTCGGTCTTTACTGCCATATTCATCCCGATTGTATTGACAAAGAAGGGTACGATTATACAGCTGCCGCCAAGGCTGAAGAAGAAAAGCAAGATGATAGCGAAGAACTTGTCGTTCTGACGCCTACAGGATCAGATCAAGTCGAAAGCAGCGATGATATACCTGAAGAGAGGGATCTCGAAATCCCTGATGACGAACATATCTCAGCACTTGCAGGAATATTTGCCGATGACCGCGAACAGTTTTTAAAAGATCTCGCGACCATCTGCTCGATCGCGAGTGTCGACGGCACACCCGAGGAAGGCGCGCCATTCGGCCGTGAAACGAAGCAAGCATTAGAGGCATTTTTTGAGATCGCTGAGCGGATGGGTTTCAAAACTGTCAATGTTGATGATGTTGCGGGATATGCCGAAATGGGTGAAGGAGACGAGATGGTCGCGTCCGTATGCCACCTCGATGTCGTCCCCGCAGGAAGTGGTTGGGACAGCGACCCGTTTACTCTCGTGGTCGATGGAGACAAAGCGACGGCACGTGGTGTCAGCGATGATAAAGGACCGTGCATCGCTTCTCTGTACGCGATGAAAGCGTTGAAAGATGACCCAAACTTCCATCCCACACGTCGCATTCGGCTAATTGTCGGGCTCAATGAAGAGAAAGGTAGCGCGTGCTTGGAGCACTACAGCGCTGTCGAAGAAATCCCCGTCGCGGGCTTTACACCCGATGCTCAATTCCCTGCTATTTACGCGGAGAAAGGTATCGCGACGATTGAGATTCGTCAAAAGCGCCTCGAAGAAGACGCCATCGCGTCGGCTGTCGCCGGATCGGCCGTCAACATGGTTCCGGCTGATATCGAATTGACTCTTAAAGATTCTGACGAAGTAAAATCATACAAAGGGGCCAGTGCGCATGCCAGCACGCCTCATCTAGGAGTCAACGCCATATCCGTCGCCATGGAAGAACTTGAGAAAGAACTTTCCGACAAAGGTTTATCTGACCGATTTGTCAAAATGTATCTCAATCTAATCGGACAGGAAGTCGACGGTCAATCGCTCGGTCTCGCATTTTCTGATGAATCCGGTGATACAACCGTCAACGCCGGTCTGCTTCGCATCGATGACAATGAAGCATTACTGACCATTAACATTCGCTACCCCGTCACCTTTGATGTCGATGAGGCTAAAGCGCGCTTGCAAGAAAAAGCTGAATTGCTTGATGCTCAGATTGAATGGATTTCAGTCATCGAACCTCTGTACCAACCGAAAGACTCACGTTTGATCAGCACATTAATGGAAGTGTACAACGAAGGGACGGGATTGACCGGAGAAGCGCTTGCAATTGGCGGAGGCACCTATGCTCGCGCACTGCCTAACATCTGTGGATTTGGACCTGCGTTCCCGGGAGATCCTGATATCGCGCACCAAGCGAACGAATGGATGTCGATTGACAGGCTGCTTGCCGGAGCCGCGTTGTATAAAGAAGCTTTACGGAGACTTGCAATTTAAGAACTTAAGCACTGTTATCACAAAATAGAATCGTTGAACGCCAAGAATTCTCGCAGGTAATCTTTTCTTGCGAGAATTCTTTTATTGATACGATTGAAATTTTTGCGACTTTGTCAGTCGTGTCTCTCACTTATTCTTGTCATCGCGCTTTGTTACTCACGGGCTTTAAAGTTGTACACCGGTTTCAAATGGTGGATGATTTTCACTGTTTCACCAATGCTATCAATGAGCTCTGACGCCGGCTTATAGGCTTCGGGGCTTTCATCAAGTGTCCCGTGATTAATCGATGTCGTAAAAACACCTTGCATTAATTCGTGGAGTGTCTTTAACGAAAGTGTTCTCCTCGCCTCTTTTCTAGACATCACGCGTCCGGCGCCATGAGGCGCGGAAAAGTTTCAATCAGCATTGCCCAGCCCTTCGCAAAGGAGAGATCCATCGCGCATATTGAGCGGGATTAAGACTCGTTCTCCTTTAAGCGCTGAAATCGCGCCTTTTCTTAAAATCATCTTCTCTAAATCGATGTAATTGTGAATCGTCGTGAAATCGAGATCATACCGAAGGCTTAAACCTTGAACAATTTCATCGACGATAGCCTTGCGATTGAGAACGGCAAAATGTTGAATAAGCTGCATATCATGCAGATAATCATCAAACCATTTACCCTCTAGATAAGCTAGATCACGCGGAAGATGCGGGTTTAACGTTGACGCCTTTCGCTGATAATACAGAGCGACTTGAAGACCAAGGTTGCGCGAACCGGAATGAACGACAACATAGAGTCTATCTTCTTCATCGCGATTAATCTCAATGAAGTGATTTCCACCTCCGAGTGTTCCGAGCGATAATTCCGCTCGATCCATACGAAGTGTTTTATCGTTCTTCCCGCCTTCTCGGCAACGAAGCTTCTTCAAGTTGATCTCTTTCAAATAACGATGCGGAGATTTTCTTATAGAAAATCCGGACGGTATCTGACGCTTCACCCATTGGTCAAACTGCTTATAATCAATGTCATCGTGGAGAAGTCGAATCGTTTCCATACCGCAACCAATGTCAACACCGACGAGATTAGGAACAACTTTATTATCGATTGTCATCGTCGTCCCAATGGTGCATCCCGCTCCGGCATGAACATCCGGCATGATACGAATCTTGCTGCCTTTGACAAAAGGCTGATCGCACAGCGTCTTTATTTGATCACGCGCCGTTTTCTCTAATGATGATGTGAAGACTTTCGCCTCGTTGTATTTCCCCTTGATTGTGATCATTGATTTATCTGTATTATCCATTCCTTCGATAGCTTTGAAAGTAAACAAAATGGGTGGCAAGTAAACCCGCCACCCACGTCAAGTTTTATTTCTGCCGGGTTCTATATCTGTAGCACTCGGTAGATCAATTGTCGTTTAATGCTTATGAGCGATTACTCGTTGCCGATGTCTTCGAGAGCTTCCGCCGCTTTCTTGGCCGCTTCGTCAGCCTCTTCGACGACTTCTTCCGCTTTTTCAGAAGCGGATTCAGCCACGACTTCAACTTCTTCAGCAGCTTCTTCAACCTCTTCTGTCACTTGTAAAGCGACTTCGGTAGGCTCGATTTCCGCAAGTTCAACGACGGCCGGTTCGGCTATATCTTTCGCCTCTTCAACGACTTCAACAACAGCTTCTTCGGCATCATCTTTCAGTGAATCGAGAAGATCTGAACCTTCTTTTGTCACGGTTGTGATTTCAGCCATATCTCCGATGGCAGAACGCGCGGAACTATCGACATAGCTCGTCGGCAATCCATCGCCTTCTTGACGGCGTCTTCCGCCACCACGACGACGGGGTTCACGCGCCTGGCGTTGTTGCTGTTGCTGTTGTTGTGCCTCTTGTTGTTGTAGCACAAGCTCTGAGTCCGGGTCAGGATTGATCGGCTCAACGTCGCGAATGCTGATGCTGATACGACGAGCATCGTTCGACACTTCGACGACACGAGCGTCAACTTCCATACCCTCGGCGAGGACATCACCGGGTTTGTTCAAGTGATAACTCGAGATCTGAGAAATATGACACAGAGCATCGACACCGGGGGCGATATTGATAAACGCTCCAAAGGGGAACATCCTGACAACGACACCGCGGACGATGGCGCCAACTGGGAAGCGCTCTTCGATGTCACTATATGGATCGTCCTCTTTACGACGGTATCCGAGAGAAATACGTTTCTTCGCGCGATCAAAATCTTTGACAAAAACATCAATCTTATCGCCGACTGAAAGAACCTCGGATGGATGGCGAATACGTTGCCATGAAATCTCGCTGATATGAACGAGCCCATCGACACCACCGATGTCGACAAAGGCACCGAAGTTCGTGAGATTGCGGACGATACCTGTGTAATCATTACCCGGTTCAATCGTTGTCCAAATCTCTTTCGCGTGCGCTTTACGTTCATGCTCTAACAATGATCGGCGTGAACCTGAAACGCGCATACGACGACGTCTGTCATCGAATTGCGTGATGAGAACATCAAATGTCTGGTCGCGATACGGTTCTAAGTCATCGACGACAGATAGCTCAAGTTGCGTTCGATGAATATAAATCTCAATTCTTCCATAAGAAGCGATCACACCATCACGCACCACATTCACAACTTTAACGGGTACAGGTATTTTCTCTTCAAATGCTTGCTTAATGTAGTCCTTATGTTTCAACGTGTCGACATAGGCGACGGAGAGTATAATTTCTTTGCCTGCATCGGCTGATGAGCGGATGCTGCGGATGTAAACGTCAACTTCAGAGTGCTCTTTGACTGCTTCATCTAAATCGAAATCAGGGTTATTCTCCACCTCGCGGATCGGAATCTTGCCTTCAGACTTGTCCCTTACATCTACGTAAACGAACTCGTCGTCATAGCGCACAATTTTTCCACGCACTATGGTCTTTGGTTGAAGCTCAGGAATACTGTCGATAAATTCTTCAAAGTTTATATCAGCACTAGTCTCAGACATCATGTCTTCTTCCGCTGCTTCTTTCGGTTCCTCCGTGACTTCGCTAGCTACATTCTCGGTCACTTCTTCGATAACCTCTTCGGCAACGACCTCAGTGACCTCTTCTGCCACTGGCTCTGCTACTGCTTCCATCACTTGTTCTGAATTGACTTCCAGTTGTTCTTCTGGCTTCGTCAGGCCTTCGTTTGTCATCATTCTGTGGATAACCTCCCTGATCATCTCATCTGGTGTTGAGGCGCCGGTGGTGACACCGACCCTCGTTGAACCTGTCGCGTATTTTCGTAGTATTCCGTCGACTTGGTTCGGTGTATGGATCAAATGCGTAGCAGGACACCCCTGCTGACATACCTCGACTAGCTTGGCGGTGTTTGAGCTTGTTTCACTGCCAAGAACGAGCATGATGTCAGAAGAGGCGGCAAGCGTCTTCGCATCCGACTGTCTTTGGACAGTCGTGTTACATATTGTATCAAATATCTTGAGATTATCAATTTTAATTTTAAGAATTCTTCTTATTTCTTGCCAACGC
>CAZBOM010000067.1:0-9514 GCA_964493375.1 uncultured Mageeibacillus sp.
TTTCCGCGAAGTCATTTTCTTCGCGATCGGTGGTCTCGCGATGGGTGTCGGAACAAGACTCGCGAACGGTTGTAACGTCGGCGCGCTTTATACGCCGATCGCAAGCTTCTCGCTTTCAGGATGGATTTTCCTCGTGGTCATGGTCATCGGCGCGCTATTGTCGGAAACCGCGTCTTCAGAGGAAAGAGATGCTAGTGAAGCAAGCAAGCTAGTTTATTCGTTATCGGTCGTATAAAGACGTAACATGAGAAGTGTTACTGAAGAAAAAAAAGGGAGTGGCGTTGGTGCCACTCCCTGCAATAAGCCGGGAGATTGATCGTATGGATGGAATCTCCGAATGGGCATCATTATTTCAAAGGGGGAATCATGAGCAAACGTGTTTTGGTAGTAGGTGGTGTCGCAGGCGGCATGTCGACGGCGGCAAGAGTAAGAAGACTTGATGAAGACGCGGAAGTGATCGTATTTGAAAAGGGAGAACACGTCTCGTTCTCGAATTGTTGCTTACCTTATCATCTGGGCGATGAAATCCCTAGCGGTGATACACTCGTCCTCATGACACCGGAAGTTCTGAAGGCACAACATAATATTGACGCGCGTGTCCGCCATGAGGTCATTCGTATCAATCGTGAAGATAAGACAGTCGATGTAAAAAATCATCTCGATGGTTCAACATACTCAGAGCGTTACGATAAGCTCGTATTGAGTCCCGGCGCTAGAGCGCGCATGCTCCAAATTGAGGGTATTGATTCAGTCCCTGTATTCGCGTTGCGCAATGTCGCCGACTCAAAAGGTATCCACGATACGATTGTCGAGAATGATCTAAAGAATATCGTCGTGCTCGGCGCGGGATATATCGGCGTCGAAGTCGCTGAAAATTTACATTTAAGAGATTGTCATGTCACGCTTTGTGAAGTGGAAGATCAGATCCTTTTGACATTTGATTTCGATATGGCTCAGACATTGCACAGAGAGGTTTATGACAAAGGGATCGATCTGAATCTTGGCGTTTATCTTGTCAAAGTCGAGGACAATAAAGGCTACCTCTCGAATGGAAAAGTAGTTCCGTGTGACATGATCGTTATGGCTACGGGGACATTCCCCGAGTCGGGGCTTGCTGAAGAAGCCGGTCTTGAGCTTACGGAACGCAAATACATCAAAGTGGACCAGAATTATTTGACATCTGATCCTGATATTTACGCAATCGGCGATGTGATCGCCGTGTATCATCGCCTGTCCCACACATTCGCGCCGTTACAATTGGCCGGTCCGGCTCTGAAACAAGCGCGTGCGGCAGCTGATCATATGTACGGCCGCCCGACGATGAATACAGGATACATCGGTTCATCAGCGATCCAAGTTTTTGATTTGAACGCTGCGTCGACAGGACTGACTTGCCGCATGCTCGATCGACTCGGTATGACAAATTATGATTATGTCTACGTGATTCCGAAAGACTCCGTCGCCATCATGCCGTTATCACAGAACCAGTTCTTAAAAGTCATCTACGAAATTCCGACAGGACGTATTCTCGGCGCGCAAGCGATCGGGCAAGGGGATGTCGTCAAACGCATTGACGTCATCGCCGGTATGATGAAGTTTTCACCGACATTAGAACATCTAAAAGACTTGGAGCTCTGCTATGCTCCGCCATTCAACATCGCGCGCGACTCGCTCAACTTTGCCGGATACGTGGGGTTGAATTTGCTTCAGGGTGTTTACCGTCATGTACACGTCTCCGATGTTCGCGGTCTCGTCGAAAATGGCGCGTACATCATCGATGTTCGCGAACCGCACGAGTACGAAGCGGGACACATTAAAACGGCTGTCAACTTGCCTTTGAGCGAACTGCGCGAGCGCATGGATGAAGTTCCAAAGGATCGTCCCGTCTACCTACATTGTCGTTCATCACAGAGAAGCTACAATGCGCTTCTAGCGATGCAACACAAGGGATGGACAAACTTGTACAATATAGCTGGATCTTTCTTGGGGCTATCAAACTACGAGTATTATCTCGACCAAGTGACAGACAGAGAGAGCATCCTGACGGAATACAATTTCGTGTAGTGAGCGTGTGAAGAACAAGCAGAAAAATACTTTTTATCGTGATAGTTATCTGACGTTGGCGACGTGGGTCGTCTTGATTGGCGCGTGGTTTCTCTTTACGGAACTGCGCGTCATTGACTCTGTATTACTCCCGTCGCCGACGAAAGTTTGGCAGACGTTTGTTCAGATATTGAATGGCGGTTACGCCGGTTATTCGCTGTGGCAACACTTGGGGACGAGCTTTTACAGGCTCTTTATCGCCCTTATTCTGGCGATTGTCATCGCCGTTCCACTCGGTCTTTTGAGCGGCACAAGCTCGAAGGTTCGCGCTGTCGTCGACTCGATTGTTCATTTTTATCGGCCGCTGCCTCCGCTCGCTTACTACACGCTGTTGATCTTGTGGCTTGGAATTGACGACACGTCGAAAGTCATGCTCCTCTTTTTGGCAGCGCTTGCGCCGATTTACATTGCATGTGTGGCGGCTGTGGGCGAGGTCCCCGACGATTATGTTTATCAGGCGAAATCACTTGGCGCTTCGAAAAGGCAGATCTTTTTTCGCGTGACGCTTCCCGCATCATTGCCACAAATCTTTATCGGTATTCGAACAGCCGTCGGCGTCGCATATACCACGCTTGTCGCCTCAGAAATGGTGGCGGCTACAAATGGCATCGGCTGGATGGTCATCGACGCTTCGAAATACCTTCGTAGTGATGTGATGTTCGTGGGCATCATCTTGATGGGGTTGACGGGCATCATGCTCGATCTCGGCCTCCGGACATTGCAACAGCGCTATGTTTTCTGGTCGTCGGGGAGTGTAAAATCTTCAAACAAAGTTCGTTCACTTCGTTTCAAACAAGTCTTCTCATTTCTTTTCGCCGTCTTTATCGTCGTCATGATGGTATTGAGTCGATTTCAGTCATCGCAAGCTCACGACCAAAAAATCAGGGTGGGGTTGTTGCGCGTACCCAACGATGAGATGGTCGCGAAAGCAACCGGTATCATCGATCGCGAATTCGCTAAACGAAAAGTCAGTGTCGAGTATATCGCTTTCGATTCCGGCGTCGATGCGAACAAAGCTTTTTCATCAAACAGCATTGATTTTGCCACGATGGGACATACAAATGGGCTTGTCGCTTTATCGACAGGGCTTGACGTGGAACTCATCTGGATTCATGAAATATTAGGCGATGTGGAGGCGCTCGTCGCGCGAAACGGTTCGGGGATTGAATCGATCGCCGATCTCGCTGGAAAGAAAATCGCGACGACATTCGCTTCGACTTCTCACTACAGTTTACTCAGCACGCTTCGAAAAGCCGGCATTGAGCAGAAAGTGACGCTTCTCGATATGCAGACGCCGGATATCGTGGCCGCTTGGCAGCGAGGCGATATTGACGCCGCATACACATGGCAACCATCTCTCGGTGAAATTATGAAGGATGGAAAAGTACTTATCTCTTCGCGAGAAGTCGCCGAGCAGGGGAATATCACCGCCAATATTTTGATGGCCAGAAAAGGATTTTCGAAAGAAAACCCCGATCTCGTCATTACATTCCTCTCATGCCTTGCGCAAGCGGGAGATATCTATCGCGAGACGCCCGATAAGGCCGCTGAGTCACTTACCGACGAACTGATGATCAGTAAAGAAGAACTGTTGTTCCAGATGTCGGGGTCGAGATGGCTCACGCCGGAAGAGGAGATCTCAAAACCGATTTTGGGGCGAGAGACAGCCTCGGGTGATTTCATTCAAACGCTGAAAGATACGGCAGATTTCTTGGGAGCGGAGCGTTATATCGGAAGAATACCCACTTATGAAGAAATCGCTGAATACGTCAACACCATCCTACATCGAAAGGTTGGTGGAAGGATGGAAATGATCAGGCGCGATTTAACGAATAAAAAACGGATTATGGCGATCGAAAAGGTGAGCCACACATATCCCGCGCTTTCTCGAGCATCGTCGAAGATTGAAGCGTTGCGCGATATATCGCTCGAGCTCTTTGAGTGTGAATTCGTCTGCATGCTCGGACCGTCAGGCTGCGGGAAATCGACACTGCTCCACTTACTCGCCGGTTATATGACGCCTACGGACGGTCGCATTATGATGAGAGATCGAGAGGTGACTTCTCCCGATATCAGCCGAGGTGTCGTATTCCAGCAACCGAGTCTCTATCCATGGCTAACATGCGGTGAAAACGTTCTGTTCGGTCCTCGCATGAGAGGGATCGCTTCCGAGCAACTTGAAGAAATCCGCGACACCTATTTATCGAAGGTCAACTTGTTGGAATTTAAAAACACACTGCCACAAGAGTTATCCGGTGGTATGCGCCAGCGCGTCGCGCTCGCGCGGTCGATCGCGAATGAGCCGGATGTTTTATTGTTGGATGAACCGCTCGGCGCTCTCGACGCGTTGACGCGCATTCAGACACAACACTTGCTTCGCGAGCTTTGGGTCGACTCTTGTAAAACGATCTTTATGATCACGCATGATATCGACGAAGCACTCTCCCTCGCGACGCGGATCGTTGTCATGTCGAATCGCCCGGGAACGATCTTAAAAGAATTTCAAACAGACTTTACGCTCACCGCGTTCGACAACGAGTCGAATCGCGTGACGATTACGCCTGAATACGTTTCTCTTCGCGATGAGATTTTTGATTTAATCGTCAAGAAATAATCTTAGACGTCCCTAGATTCCAGCTTTCTTCAACATGCTATCAACGTGTTGTCGTGCTTTATAAGCCACGTGCTCTTCGTCGATGCCAATTAGGACACCTTGATCGGCGACGCGTTTGCCATTGATGTAGACAAAGTGAGCGGGCGCTGCTACACCGACAGTTCCCAATAGATTCGCCGCGTCTTTTTCAGCACAGACAAATTCCAAAGATGATGAATCGATCGCGAACAAGTCGGCGGCTTTTCCCACTTCAAGCGAGCCGATATCATCGCGCCCAAGAATTTTAGCGCTTCCCTTTGTCGCGATCTTTAAAATGTCATAGCCGGAAGGAGCTTTCTCTGACCAAGTGAGTCGATGTAAAAGGAATGACGCTCGAATCTCAGCCATTAAATTGGAACAATCGTTGCTGGCGCTTCCGTCAACGGCAAGACCGAGTGGAACACCAAGTTCGAGCATCTCAGGTACTTTGCAGACGCCGGAAGAGAGTTTCATGTTGGAGACGGGGCAGTGTGCGACGCCCGTGCCTGTCTTCGCAAGACGTTGCAGTTCATCACTGTCGAAATGGATGCCGTGGGCGTACCAAACGTCATCGCCGACCCAACCACAGCTCTCCATGTAATCGAGTGGTCTTTGCCCGAATAGATCGAGACAAAACTGCTCTTCGTCATAAGTTTCGCAGAGATGCGTGTGCAATCGCACACCGAGCTGTCTGGCGAGGACGGCCGATTCTTTTAGCAAATCAGTGGTGATGCTGAAGGGCGAACAAGGCGCTAATGCCATCTGCCTCATCGAAAATGGCGACGCATCGTGGAATTTTTTCACGAGTCGTTCGCTGTCTTCAAGTATGGTGGTGATGTCTTGGACGAGATCGTCCGGCGGAAGTCCTCCGTCGCTCTTCCCCCGCGACATACTCCCACGCGTCGCATGCAAGCGAACACCGAGTGCTTCTGCGGCATCAAATTGTCGATCAACAAAGTTATCGGATCCTTGTTTCGGGAAGACATAATGATGATCCATCGCCGTCGTGCATCCGTAACGAACTAATTCTCCCATCGCTGTTAAAGAGCTGTAATAAATACAATCCTCATCCAAGTAGCGCCAGATTTCATACAGCGCTTTTAGCCATGGAAATAACTCTAAATTCTGAACATGCGAGAGATTTCTTGTGAATGTCTGATAAAAATGGTGATGTGTATTGATGAGGCCGGGGTAGAGGATCAAATGACTGGCGTCGATGACATGATCAGCGTCTACCTCATCCATCCCAATGTAATCAATGACATGACCCTTAATACGCAAATTGGCATTGAGCAGAACACGGTCTGCATTATCAACGGTTACGATCGCCTTCGCGTTTTTAAAAAGCGTTGTATTCATGATGAACTCCTCGTTACTTTACTCTATCCATAATCTATAAGACAGTATAGGATGAGCTTCTACTAACACTGTCGACGCGCATCCATGATCGTTCGGTCAACATGATTGAAATCAAATAGCGATTATTTGATCGACCAGACGACACGAATGGTATCTTCTAGGTTGATGTCCTGTGGATTGATATCTAAGTCCATCTTCGCCATTTTCATTTCTTCCCTGAACATCATGGGTTGCATCGGTTCCACTTTAAAGTGAATGTCATCCCATGAGTAGTCAATCAAGACGATCTCGCCTAAAGTGACGCCCGACGCTGCGGCCAGCTGTTCGGCCTTTATTTTCGCGTCTTCCATGGCTTTATGGAGAAGCTCATTTTTGGCATGTTCGGGGTCTTTCACGGTGTAAACGATTCTGAATTCCGCGTTCGTTCCTGAGGAAGACAGGGCACTAAGCGCTTTCCCTAAGAGCTCGTTGTCAGCGACAAATTCTATCGTCAATTCGTGCCGAAACTCATATCCTTGAAAGACATTGCGATACTCGCCGCGCTCGTTATGGATACCCTCATATTTGCTGTCTATCGCGAACCACGTTGTCTTTAAATCTGTTTCCTTAAAACCATAATCCTCAAAGGTCTTTTTGAGAAGGTTTGTCATCTTCGTTGAAAGCGCAACGGTTGCTTCGTAGTTTTTACTTAGGCCGACAAGTGTGATGGGAAGTTGGATTTGATCGGGCGCTACGGTGACTTTACCCCGTCCCGATACTCGGAGAAGTCTTTGACCTTGTGAGCGATGTTCCATATTCATTTTATCCTCCATGATGTTGATCGTCGTCTATTGCGATGCTAGGTGAAATAATCGATCATCATATCAGCGGTTATCTTTTCGTGAAGAATAACTTTGTCTCAGAATACTACAAATTCAACGCGCCGCCATCTTCTTGTTTCGACATCAAAAAAGCGGCCTTCAGACCGATCTTTATCTAACGTGATGGCAACGAGTGAAGCGTTTCACTCGTTGTGTCGTGTTTTAGCCTTATCGCCCGTAGTTGATGTACATATACAAGCTTTCTTGTGAAAGGGCATACGCGAATTTTGTCCATGTTGCTTTGAACATTTGGTTGTAGTGGCCGGGCGATGTTTTGACATGCGCTAGGAAATCTTCTACTGTCCAGTGGTAAACAAAGCCACCGCACCATCCACCCGCCGCATACTTTTCACCGTAGGTTGCGCTTATCCAGAAGTTTTCATTTGACAAACAATCCTTCTCGCCATGGCAGTAGTCGCAGCCGGGGCAGGGCATCGGGCGACGGTGCCCATAGAGACGTAGCTGTTCTTCGGCGCGGATGTTCGCGATCTTTTGCAATGTCGCGTCACCGTAGGACACGCGAACGTTATTGCCGATACGAGCGCGTTCCTCATTGATCATGTCCACCATATTCTTTTTCATGATAGGACGCCCTTGTTTTTTTGTCGGCGCCGTGGCTGTCGTCGGTGGCTTGGTGGTTGTGGTGGTCGTCGTGGTCGTCGTGGTCGTGGGCGGTTTTGTGGCCGGCGATGATTTTGTTGTTCGCGGCTTCGAGACAGTGGTGGTTGTGGTGCTTGTGGACGTCGATGGCGTCGTGATTTTTATGATCGTCGTCGGCGCTTGACGGATGGTGGTTGTGGTCGTCGGTTTGGTGGACGTCGATGGCGGCTCTGCTTCCGGAGCCGTGGTTGTCATCGAGGTCTCAAGCGGTTCAGTCCGTTCTGGTTCCGTCACAGAACGGGTGCTCGTGGACGATTCGTCCGGCGCTGTTGAGGTCGTCGTGGATGATTCGTTCGGTAGCGGGGCTTCCTGCTTCGTGTGACAGGCGACAGTCGCCGTCATCAGGCAAACGATTAACATCAGGATGATTAGCTTGCCAAGGGTGTTCATGTTTTTATTCATGCGTTTTCTCCTTTTGCACCGCAAATCTTCCTTTGCGGTTATTTTATCATGCTCGATCAGCGCTTTAATGATCGAATAAGTGGCTTGCATGAAGTGCTATTTAAATGATCTGGATGATGAGAAGAATGCATGTAGGCTCCAAGTTCTTTTTCGTTCGATCGTGCAACGCGGACGGCGAACTCAACGACAGTTAAAGGAAACGAAGGATTGAATGGCGGAAGTTAGCGCTCAATCGCGACAAGCAGGACAAATGGCTCGTTATTTGTTATTCTATTTGATGGGTCGAAATGTGTTGAATCGAGGATATCACTTCTATGAAAAAAATCTGTGAAACAATGGCATCTACACCACTTTTCGCGGGGTTAGACCATGAGATCTATCACGAACATTGCAAGAACACAGCTATTCATACTTTCTGGAAAGGTCAGCTTCTCATCATGGAAGGCGATCTTTGCAAAGGGATTGGCATTGTGATCGAAGGTCAATTGGCGCGCCAGAAATATACGCCTTCAGGCGAATTTACTACGCTTGATTTGCTGAGTGCAGGTTCTGTATTTGGAGAAGATCTCATCTTTTCTACGCACAAACAGTACTCCTATTCTCTTGAGGCGTTGACACACGTGAAGACCATCACTGTCTCGCGTGAAGATATTCTCTCACTTATTTCGAAGAGCCCGAGACTTTTGCTGAATTACTTAGCGTTGCTCTCTGATCGGAGCCTTGAGCAAGACCAGAGAATTCACCTTCTCTCTCAAAAGACGTTACGTTTAAAGATCGCGGGATATCTGCTAAGTCTTCTCGAAGACCAACTGAAGAACGAAGGGAAAACGCTTCGTGAAGCCATCGAGTACCCGACAACGGCATCGGTTGAATTGCCTGTTTCGAAGGAAGTTGTCGCGCGTCTCTTAGCGATGCCGAGACCTTCTTTCTCTCGAGAGCTGATCAGCATGGAGAAAGACGGTCTTGTTCGTGTCAACGGACGCGTTGTTTGGCTCAAAGACATTCAAGGATTGGCTTGCGGTCTGTATGAAGATTGCGAACTCGATGATTAATCGCCGAAGTACTTGATATGGCAGTCGTTTGTTAAAAAGGTGTTTTGTTTCAAGCGAAGTCAATGCACGAAAATAGCAATGACAAAAAGTAAGAAGTAAAAGCTCAATAGGTTAACATCTGTTGGAACGTTTGTAACATCATGGCGGACTAGACAGTTGTAAATAGAATATACAGCCATAAAGGGCTGACATACCAAGGAGGTATTTATGGGTTACAAGTCGGATATTGAGATTGCACAGGAAGCTGTATTGCGTCCGATCGACGAGATCGCGGCTGAAGCAGGCCTTGATCTGAATTATCTCGAACATTACGGAAAGTATAAAGCGAAAGTTTCGCTAGACGCGCTCAAAGGTGAGCCGCGCGGGAAGGGCAAGCTTGTACTCGTGACCGCGATTACACCGACACCGGCCGGCGAAGGTAAGACGACAACATCGATCGGCCTTGC
>CAZBOM010000068.1:0-3317 GCA_964493375.1 uncultured Mageeibacillus sp.
AAAAAGCGTTTTGATTCGTTCCTCGAATTCCGGATTTCGCGTGGAGAACTTGCAGACAATGGCGAGAGCGTCGATCGCGCTATCGGCGAAACGACGATGCTCGCGATTGATTTCATCGAGATCGAGATCGCGCACGACTTTGCCACGATGGTCCACGCTCCCCGATATGTACGCCACATGCTCGCCCATCCCATCAAATGGCCATTTTAGACCGGGACCTGTCTGAAGTATCATACCGACTTGAGAAACTTGTTCTTCCACAATGGCATTCGTGCAGATCGTCGTACTCAGATGGATACGTTTAATCTCACGTTTATCGATAGGACGAACCAGCTCTTCGAGGCATTGCCATAAGCTTCCGAAATAGTCGGCTCGATTGACTTGATGCTTAACCGAAGTGATCAAAACACCGTCCTTTATCACGACTCCATCAACATGAGTGCCGCCCATATCAATACCGATAATCACGTGAACCTCCAATCTTGGAATACGATGAAAACAATGTGCGCTTCAAACGAACAAGGGTTAGATATCTTAATAACACCTTAGCACGATTTTGAGATATGCGAATAAAAAGGTGATAAAGAAAGCGACTTACCTTTCATCCGGCAAGCCGCTCTCATCAAATGGTTCAATTGTTCTTCTAAGGATCGAATACGTCCTAAGAAGACGGAAGGTGATCACCTGTCAAGATGACAGCAATCAATTAAGTGCACGTTTCAAAACAGATGGTTGATCACCCATTGGACCCTACGCCATTACAGACGATTGACCGTCGTATTATAAGAGGCCGGATTCGTCAATGTATCGAGCACAGGACATGTTCTATCAATAAATTCAACAAATTTTTGCAATTCTTCATCGGTGTTGTCGGCATCGAAGTAGAAATTTGTTGTCACTTCACTAAACCCTATTTTAGCCTCAGCATTTTTGCCGAGAAATCCGTCGGGATCAAGTACGCCTTCGCAAACGACTTTTACATGATTCAGTTTAATACGGAACTTGCGAGCAAACGATTTTGCCACAATCGCCTTGCAGGCTCCTAACGCCGCTAATAGCGCTTCAACAGGGTTCATCCCTGTATTCGTTCCACCGAGCTCTTCCGGTTCATCAAGGAAGAACTTCATGCCTCTCGCTTCACATTCCATTTGCAAACTTTTCGGGTTTGCGACGACTTCTGCTTTGAATACTGTCTTAGCCATATCTGACTCCTTTGTTTTCTAAACCGATTGATCGGTTTGTTTCGTGACGAAACCAATACTTGGGAAAAATCCTGTTCTTAGTATCGGTTACTATTTTCCAGCTAAGCATTAGCTTGCTATGAATATTATTATATATTTGGTTCATTAAAAGTATTGTTCACTAACACATATTTTTTCGGATGAGTTTGACAACATCAGGCAAAGTCTATAAATTAATTTTCGGGTCGATCGTGAAACGATTCTAATGAACGGTGACACGGTTACGTCGTTAGCCATGGCGAGACAGTACGACCGAAAGGATACAAATGCATGTTCTCTACTTATAAAGTTCTCTTAGCTCTTACGGGATGGTCTCTGGCTTTGGTGATTATTGGAGTCATCGTCATCGTTTTGGGTGTCGTCGCAAGAGCCATGATCTTGAGATTTCGACAATCGACCTTAGCAACGCTGTGGGGGGCTTTGAGACAAGCTATAAATTCAGGAGAACTTGATCGCTGGATAGATGAACCACGAAGCGTCAGTGGCCTCGATTCGATCTTAGCGCCGCGGATCGCCCGCGACTTCCCTTCACTCAACCTTGACGAAATGAAAAATATAGCGCAACGCCTTTTGCGCGCTACTTTGAAATCGCTTGAAAATCGTAAAATTGAAGAACTTGAGAACGCCAGTGAAACTTACAAAACAAAGTTAAAACAGCTCCTTCACGATAAAGAGACGCTGGGCATTGATATATCATACGGCAACATCGTGATTCACCGCGTTGTCATTAGCGATTATCAGAAGCGCGCCGGTCAATGTCGGATCAGTTTTCAGTTACCGTTTCGGGCTCGCTATAAGGAAATCGACTCAAAAGGCAAACTCTTGGCGGGAACAGATGAACACGACTCACAGCTTCGCTTCACCATGACGATGGTTTATGTACAAGACATTCATCAGCTTCCGTCCGGAGAGCAGACGGCTGTCACAACTAATTGTCCAAATTGTGGAGCTCCGCTCACCGAGCTCGGCTCCACATCATGTCAGTACTGTGGCTCTCCGACAGAACCTATCAATATTCGCGTCTGGCAATTTGACGACTTCATCCAAGATTAGTTCGATTTGTTCGGCATCTGCCATCTACTTAATCGTTAGCCCATTCACCGTTCTTCAAGACCGGAACAGCCGTTCCGTCTTTCTTATAGCCTGTCACATTGAGTTCCGGACCGCCGACCATAAAATCGATGTGGATCATTGAATCATTCGCGCCGAGCGCCTTGCGCTCCTCTTCAGACATAGATGCCCCGTCACGGATCGCCTCGGCGTATGATTTTCCGAGAGCGAAATGACAAGAGGCATTCTCATCATAAAGTGTGTTGTTGAACAACAGGCCCGATTGTGAGATGGGTGATGAGTGTGGAACGAGTGCCACTTCTCCGAGTCTCCTCGCCCCTTCGTCCATATCCAATAGCGTTCGGAGTACCTCTTCATTCTTTTTCGCCTCAAAGTGAATGCAGCGACCTTCCGCAAAAGTGAAATAGAAATCTTCAACGATTTTTCCCATCACGACGAGCGGTTTTGTTGATTTGATAAACCCGTAACCTTTGTTCGCGTGAGGCGCGGTAAAGATCTCTTCCGTCGGGATATTCGCCATATATTTGACGCCATCGGGTGTCTCCGAAGAACCGCCGATCCACTTATGTTTCTCCGCGAGGTAAACCGTGAATTCCGCATTGGGCGCGGCATACTGCAAATACTCGAATTCCTGTTCATCAAGCCAACGTTCGCGCGCTTTTAACTTGGCATCGTGTTCTGCCCACGCTGCGACAGGGTCATCGCAATCGATGCGACATATCTGGAATATCTTCTCCCAAAGCGCGTCCATCGCCTTACGAACCGATAGCTCAGGAAACACTTTTTTAGCCCAAGCTTCAGAAGGGCTTCCGGCGACAACCCATTTTATCTCCCCACTGTCCATATATTTAAAGACGGGTTCCATGGCCACATTAGACGCTCTTTGCGATCGTTGAATCTTGTCTTGATCAATATGACCGAAAAGATCAAGTGACGGTGCCCTCAAGGCAATGCGGTGATACTTGTTCTTCATCATATTTTCAAAATATTCAACCTGAAACTGTG
>CAZBOM010000068.1:3327-9509 GCA_964493375.1 uncultured Mageeibacillus sp.
AACACATCATCGCGCCCTTCTTCGTAACGCGCCAGAGCCATCTGATCGTCATTGATTAACGTGATAACATCTTTCGCTCCGCGCCTCCAACACTCGCGAACAACAGCGCGTGAAAGTTCGAGAGATTCTGTCCCGACATTCACGAGTATATGATCGCCTTCTTGAACGTTGACGCCAACGCCAACGATTACCTCTGCATATTTTTCCATCAATGATTGATCCATCTTTGAACCCGACCTTTCAGTTTTTGTTTATTTTCACTTTACGCAGTTTTCTTCTTTTAATACTTCTGTTGCCAAGTCGATGGCACGGTTAACAAAATCGGTACATTGCGCGCGGCGCTCATGTTCTTGCGGATCTTTGCTCTCAATGTGTCGCTCACGAAGGTCGTTACAATTCAGCTCCGAGAACTCTTCATAAAAACGATCTAAAAATAACCGGACGGCACGATTGGCGGGATCTCGCGATTGGTGCATCTCTGTCCTACCGCATGCCCAACTGATAGCTGTAACGGCGCCTAGCACGGCGCCACAAACGGCATTGCGATGAAGTCCTCCTCCGAGCCCTGTCATCATTCGCACCACGTCGGGCGGCGCGTCTATCGTTCCTTGCTCAATCAATACGCGAAGCACTGTCTCTGCGCAGTTCAACCCCCCGACGACAAAATAATTTTCGGCTCTAGACATACAAAACCTTTAAAAAATAAGAACAAGCAATCTGAACAACCAGTTCGCTGCAATTCCGGCGCAAAGCCCGCCGACCGTATGACTTGCAATCGCCGCTCCTGAAAGTTCACGTTGCTCTAACGCGTCCATCATGGCGACATGCGTGCTTAAGTAACCTGACCAACACATGCACATAGCCGTAAAAACAGCAAAATCATTCGCCGCGATTTTTCCACTTTCGTAAAGTTTAGGTAACAACCCCATGGCCGCGCCGGCTGACCCGAGTGAGGTCAAAGGAACCGATATAGCGTCGGGAGACGAAAACCCGAATATGGGTACGAGTATGAAGTTAAGTTTCTCTCCAATCCAAGGCAAGAGACCGACTCCCGGGTGCTTGTCGGCAGGACCATTTGTCAATAAGATGACAAGTGTACATATAACGAGGACACCGGGAATGATCGACAAACCAACCTTGACGCCTGACGCACCACCTTCCATCAGAGCATCCATTAAACGACGCGGTACGCTGCCGACGCGCGTCTCACGGTAGTCAATGAGCGAGACATCGGGCGTTTCTTCACGAGTCTCATCACTCTCCGCCATCGTCCCGAAAATTTTTCTCGTCCGACGAATCATGAGCCGAGTACTCACGATGCTACCGAGCATCGCGCCGACAATTCCACAAATGACCGCAAGCCCAATAGGATCATCGGGTCGAGACTCAATGCTCAAAATAAAAATAATAACGATCAAGCCCATCCCAAAGGATGTTCCAAGATTTGTCAACGCGGGAAGCTGGTATTTTTTGAAATAAGATCGAAAACGCTTGTCATCACATAGTGTCAAGATCGCCGGGTTATCAGATAGAAATGTTGTCACGATACCAATAGCCGCGGCTCCGGGAAGTCGATAGACAGGCCACATCAGAGGTGAAAGCAACCGATTGATTAACGTGACGATACCGAATTCTGTTAAGACTCCGGCAAGAGCACCGGCGAGTACAGCGACAGCCATAATATAGAACACGGTGTTCATCAATAAATCATACGCAATGGAAAACATCGAACGTATGAGATCGACACCGCTCATTCGTGCTCCAAGCAACACAAATACGAGAACTAAAACCGCGAGCGCAATCAAGTTCTCCGGACCGATCGCCTTCTTGTAACGATACTTATCCTTCACACGCGAATACCGTCCCCCTCACTAATAGCCATCCTTACAATCCCACTTATTATGGGACTATAAAAACTGCCATTACCAATATACCGATTCGCTGTTTATTGTCAATCAGAATCAATTCAAAATCACCATGTGTTCAATCTTCGATATAATGACTGATTCTTTTTGTAGAACGATTTGAACACTTCGTATTGACGAGAGTAAACATCCGCGTTGGCGCTATTAGGCGTATACACATGTTCGACGGGGAGAATGCTTGCCGCAAGCGACAAGTCAGAAATATACCCGAGCCCTTTTGCCGCGAGTATGGCCGCACCAACGGCTCCCACATTTTGAGGGTAACGAACTGTTTCAATTTGTTTTTGAAGCACATCGGAAAGAATTTGCGCCGTCATTTTTGAAAGTGCGCCACCCCCGACAAACCGGACACGATCTCCGACAGGAAGACGTTTATTGATCAAATCATAAAACCAACGCATATGGTAGCAAACACCCTCAATCACAGAGCGTACCAATTCAGTCTTTCCTGTTTCCAGGCCGAAGTTGAAGAAAGTTCCTCGTACATTTGGATCTTCGAATGGACAGCGATTCCCGTGCAGCCAAGGCGTGAAAATCACGCCTCCCGAACCGGCGACTGCCCGCTCCATCACTTCTGATAAATAGTCATACATGCTCGCGTATGTTGTCTCCTCGTCTTCTGTCACGGGACGTTTCTCCAGATAGACATTAATTTCATCGAGCGCGAGATGATCGCGCACCCATTCAAGACACTTTCCGGCCGTCTCAAGCTCAGCGAAATAATTGTAAAGCCCCGCTTGCACACCAACGACTGAAGCGATACGCGCAGAAGTATCGACGAGGCGACGATCAGTAATCACAGAAAACCAGCCGGAAGTTCCCATGTAAATGTGTGCGTCTCCCGGTTTCACGCAACCGGCACCTAAACCGATTAAGGATGCGTCACCACCTCCGGCAAACACTTTTACGTCAACAGGCAGACCCAATTCTCGAGCACATTCAGGTTTAATAACTCCGACACATTCAGTCGATCCGACTATGATCGGAAGATGTTTGGGATTGACTCCCAATTGGCGCAACATCGCGCGGCTGAATGTGGGGATATTCGCGTGTTGATCACATAGAAGGGTCGCAAAAGCCGTATCAGCACTCATGACTGCCTTGCCTGTCATCCTTGCGATCACTGTTTCCTTGACGTCAAGCCATTTATCGACACGAGAGAACACATCAGGCTCGTTTTCTTTTACCCAGAGATATTTCCAAACAGGATCTTTATCACTCGCCGCGACAGCCCCCGTGTAATATAAGCTTTTTAGCAGTAGCTTAATCCCTGTATCGGCAATTTTGGGACCTCGACCGATATGCGCTTGTCGCACAGCACCTGCTCGCTGATCCATATAGCTCATGGAAGGTCGCAAAGGTTCATAATCTTTATCAACGAGCGACAATCCTTGCATTTGAGAACAAAAACTGATCCCTTTTACCGTGCTCATCTCATCGCGATGAGCACGGTTCAACACTTGAGTCGTCTTGACAATCGCTTGCCACCAATCTTCAGGTTCTTGTTCCGCGCCACCATTCTCAAGCAAGGTGATGCCGTATCCTTCAAATTCCGAATCGATAAGTGCAAGCTCCATTGAATTGTCTACTTGATCACTGTTTGTTTTTTGATTTTCGTCGCATGAGAGGTCGTGTTTTTCATTGCGGAAAACGCGAAAGAGACAAGTTTTGACACCTGTTGTCCCCAGATCGTACGCGATAATATAACTCATTGTCAGTTGTCTCCTTCTTCTTGTCGATTAAACAGGGCTCCTTCAATAAAATCCATTGTCGATCGGATCACACGTTCGTCGTAAAACGCGTCATCGATACGATGATTCACATAAATTCGAAAACGAGCGCGATTATAGGAACAGGCATAGGCGTATTGAAGCGACATGAAAAGGTTATCGAGATGAAAAGCCGTGAGACAGACATCAAGATCGGGACGCAATTCACCTGTTCGCAGACCTTCGCGAATCATCGCTTCGTAAGCTCTGGCCGTATATGTTTCTAGGGCGTATGCCAATGGTTCTGCTTTTTCAGCGTTGCCGGCAGCTGTCAGTTCATGGTAAAGGCGCAAAAGTGATCCCTCTTCGCGCGATGATTTAAGAATGAGCCGAAGAATTTGTTCGATTTTGTCTCTCAATGGCAATGACTGAGCAAGGATCTCACTGACAAGTTGTTGAATGCGCGCCGAACCGTATCTCACCAGATACTCAAATATTTGTTGCTTGCCGGGGAAATACGTGAAAAGCGCTCCGACACTGATACCGGCTGATTCAGCTATTCTGTTCGTGTTTGCGTGTTCATACCCGCATCGAGAAAACTCTTCAATAGCCGCGTCTAAAATCGTTTGTTTTTTCTCAGCCGGAAGTTTGTCGAATCGATGTGTCGTCAAAAGGTTGTCTACTGTATCTGTCATCACGCTACATCCTATTAAATCTCTATCTTGAAAAGGGTACAACATGAGTAGTTACTCACCTATTATTGTCTGTATTTTAGCATATCATACATGATTATTATATAACTGTCGTAATTTTCTTGACATATTGCCGCATACGAGCTACATTTTAAGCGAATGACCATGGATTCGGTTATTTCGCACATAATAAAAAGATTTTTGCAAAAATGGTCGTTCACTCGATCGACAAGAGGAGCTATTCATGATTGATTTAACTTCTAAGACAACACAAACGATAATCCGGCAGCTTGATGAACTGATTCAAAAACCAATTTACTCAATTAGTTCTCAAGCGCTTGCAGATTATGAAAATAATTACTATGAGAAGCGTTGTCGAAAGAGTCAAGCGTTATATGAAGAGGCAAAAATTCGCATTCCGGGCGGCGTACAACACAACTTGGCCTTTAACCATCCTTTCCCTCTCGCCTTCACGCGCGCCCAAGACGCTTTTCTTTACGATGTAGACGGCAATCGATATTTCGATTTTCTACAGGCAGGCGGCCCGACGGTTCTCGGATCGAATCCACCGAGCGTACGAGAAAAAGTGATTGAATTACTTCAGGAAGGAGGCCCATCTACCGGACTGTTCCACGAGTACGAGTACCGTATCGCTGATCTGATTGCTTCCCTCCTACCCTCCGTCGAATGGCTTCGCATGTTAAACTCCGGCTCAGAAGCTTGTATGGCGGCCATACGTGTCGCTCGTTTAGCGACGGGCAAGAAAAACATTGTCAAGATGGGCGGCGCTTACCACGGATGGACCGACCAATTAGCTTATGGTATTCGCGTACCGGGGAGTAAATGGACGCAGGCAAAAGGAGTGCCGCGAAGTATCTTTAAGTACACGCAAGAATTTTTTCCCGGAGATTTGACAGCGTTGGAGAGGCGTCTTCGTATCAACCGCCTGCGCGGTGGCACCGCTGCTGTCATGATTGAGCCGGTTGGACCGGAGAGCGGGACACGTCCCGTCTCAGCCGATTTTCTGAAAGGCGTACGCGACTTGTGCACAAAGTACGGCGCCCTGCTTGTCTTTGATGAAGTGGTGACAGCGTTCAGACTATCACCGCACGGAGCGCAGGGACTGTTTGGTATTGATCCCGATCTGACCGTTTTCGGAAAGGTTGTCGCGGGTGGATATCCCGGTGCCGGAGGTCTCGGAGGAAAACCTGAATTCCTTAAATATCTCGCTTCCGGCATTCAAACGGGAGACCGTGTCAAAAGAGCCTTAGTCGGCGGCACCATGGCCGCGACGCCGTTATCCGCTGTGGCAGGCTACTGGACAATCCGCGAAATCGCGGAAACAGGCGCTTGCGAAAAAGCAAACCGCCTCGGAGATCGGTTGACTGTTGGGCTTAAATCTCTGATTGCGAAACATAATCTTCCCTTTGTTGCGTTTAATCAAGGATCGATCTGCCATCTTGAAACGGTCGGAACGATGCATTTCTCTATCAACTGGAAAAAACCGTGGACGATTCCTGGTGTTTTGAAAGAAACAAGTCGTCGCAAAACAGAAATGGAACATATGGGCGCCGCGTACATGGCCGAGGGTCTTGTGACACTCGCCGGAAGTCGCTTGTACACAAGTGCCGCTTACACGGACGAATTAATCGATGACGCACTTATTGCTTTTGATCGCGTCTTCCAACATGTCGAGAAGATTGAATAGTTTTTTCAAAGCAACTATTTTTGACCTCCATCGCTATCTTTTGTGGATGTCGAGTTTGTCATTAAAAACAGCTAAACAATAAAAGAATCATGTATCTGTCATAATCGAGTGAGATAAGAGTGAGCGAGAGGTAGTGACGTGCATCAGA
>CAZBOM010000069.1:0-7768 GCA_964493375.1 uncultured Mageeibacillus sp.
CTCTCCGTGTCAAAGGCGATAGCATGATTGATGTCGCCATACTTGATGGCGACATCGTGATTGTTGAGAAGCGCTCTGTAGCCGATCAAGGCGAAATTGTCGTCGCATTAATCGACGATGAAGCGACTGTAAAGACGCTCAAACGAGACACTCAAGGTAATTATTATCTGCATCCCGAAAATGACCTATATGACGATATCCCGCTTCCTGAAGACAATTCAATGATTTTAGGTGTTGTGCGCGGTCTTTTGCGAATGGATGTTTAAGCGCATTTCTTTCGTCATGGACTGAATTGACAGAGCATGAGTTGTCGGCATATCAACATATATTCAGAGCAATTCCATTAGTGCGTTCTTTTAATGATGGCGAATCCCCGGCGTCGATGAAATACGAGGATAAGAAATGCCACGACGTCCACTTTTCCAACCCTCGTTAAAGATCAGATGCAATTCCTCGAAAGGTCTTATACAAACGATCGATGATTTGTATAACAACTGCTGCGTTCCTCGTGCTGAGACGACAATCGATTCTTGATCAAAACCGATGATTAATCCCTCGACGATCGATTGGTCAAACAGTTGAATGACGACGTTGATCTTCTCTCGACGACAGTGATTAAGAAAAGTTTCTTGAATACGAAGTGACTGCGATAGCGGTGTTCTCTTCTGATACGTTGTTTCATCTGTAAATTCGTTTGGCATGTGACCGACTCCCTTCTCAAATCAATGTTTAAGTGCCATTTCGATGAACGATGATCGAAGGATCCTCAAGTTTTGAGTCCCATACTAATTAAAGAGATTATCTCTTTAACGAGCGCCGAGATTGCTCTCCGGCTATTACGCTCGAACAGTGAACCATTCATCATACAGATGGCGAAATGGTAGGTCATTTAAGGATAATAAATAAGATGAAAAAATATTTCGCTCGCATCAAAATTGATCGAGAAGCAACACGAAAAGATCATCGCGACGGCGCAACCAAGTCTGCTGACGCTTTGCGTAACGCCTTGTCGACCGTGCCGTCAGCTCACGCGCTTCTTGTTCTGAAATTTGCCCTTCTAAATGCGCGACGGCCTCACGATAACCAATGCCGCGAAAGGCAGGACAGTCATTGTATTGAGTGTACAACTGCATCAAAGCTCTCGTTTCGTCGAGAAGACCTCGCTCATACATCGTGTCGACGCGTTCGTTGATGCGTTGGTACAAAGCTTGTCGCGGGTACCAATCGAGCCAAAACGCCACAAAATCAAATGACGGGCCTTTTGAGCGTGACAACTCATTTAACTCCGTTTTTGTCATGCCTGTCTGTCGATAGAGTTCAAAGAAACGCGTGATTCGCCGCTTGTCGACGGGAGCCATGGCTGATGCCGCTTCAGGGTCGAGTGTGTTGATCAGTTCCCATGACTTCTCAATCCCACGCTCCACAACTTCTTGAACGATCTGTTGGCGAAGTTCCAAATCAGGTTCAATATCGGGAAAGATCAACCCATCTAAAAGAGCAGAAAGATACTGTACACTCCCTCCGCATACGATAGGTTTTCGGTTCTGTTCAAGCAATTCGCGTAAAACAGGTGTGACTTCTTCCATAAACATTGCCACGCTATAAGGGTCACAGGCATCTTTGATGTCGATCATATGGTGGACAATTTGCCGACGGTCTTCTTGTGATGCTTTCGCGGACCCAATATCGAATCCGCGATATATTTGCATGGCATCGCCATTGACTATTTCTCCGCCAATTTTTGTGGCGAGCCGCATCGCAAGCGACGATTTGCCTGTCGCCGTCGGCCCCGTGATAACGGGAATCGCATGAGGATTCGATGCCAAGATCTCATACATCTTCTTCTCGAGACGATCGATGGAGGGAGCGCGAAAGAGCCTTGATTCATCGACTGTATGTGGCACTTGAGACTCCCCTCTTTCTACATAATGGGTTCATGACTTAATGTGTTGAACGTTTTACGAAGTTCATCCATCTTTACACGTTGTATAGAAATTACCTCATCGTTATCAGACGATACGACCGAACAATTTTTCGATTTCCGTTTTTGTCAATTTGATCGCGACAGGGCGACCGTGAGGACAGTGGTAAGGATTCGTCAAAGTTGTCAGCCTTTTAAGCAATATGTTGATCTCGTCGTCACTCAGACGATCGTGCGCTTTCACGGCCGCTTTACAAGCGACGAGATGGAGTATTTCCGTATCATCGATTATGTTCCCTGTCGATTGCGCCGTCTCCATGCCGTCAATCGCGGCGCGTATGGCAATTGCGGGGTCAAGCCGCACATGCTCTTCAAATTTATTACCTGCCGGAACGGAGCGAATAACAACCGATTGACCGCCGAAGGGCTCATAGTCAAAACCTAGCGCTCTGAAATGCTCCTCGTGCTCGGTCAAAAGAGCCATCTCCGACGCGCTGACGGTAACACGGACTGGGACTAGTAAAACTTGGCTTGGCATAAGACCTGAGCGCTCATGGCGTCTTTGCAATAATTCTTCATAAAGAATGCGCTCGTGAGCTGCATGTTGATCGATGAGTATCATCGATTCTCCATCGTCGAGGAAAATATAAGTGTTAAAAAGCGTGCCAACAAGGCGAGCATTCAACAGCGAGTCAATCGGACTTGCCTCAGCGTCTCTCTTTAGTGAAGCGACATCATTCTGATCTTGCGTTGAAATCTCTTTACTGGCATCACCCGGTAGATCGGAAAATTCGGGCGAAGTGTTTGAGGTCTGGGGCTGTTGCTCGTGATCGATGACACGGATATCTTGACTAAATTGCTTGTCATCATGATACACGCCTTCGCTTTGACTACCCGCTTCGCCATGTGTAGTGCTCGTCGATGTATTGTCATGAAAAGGTGTATCTGTTGTCGTCTTATCTTCAATCAAAGATATCGTGTCATCTTTTAGCGAATCGATCGACATCTGGAAGCGCTCTTCAGATTTATCTTTCGTCTTTTCGGATGCAATTCCAGGTTGAATGAGACGAGCACCTTGCTCAAAAGCTCCGCGAAGCGCTTGGTATACAGCCCTAAAAACTACACGCTCATCCCAAAAACGCATTTCCAGTTTCTGCGGGTGAACATTGACATCGACGAGATTGCGGGGAATCTCAATGTTCAAGACAAGCTGTGGAAAACGCCCTCGCATAAACCACGTTTTTGACGCTTCTTCCGCAGCCGCTCGGAGCGTTCCCGACTGAATGACACGGCCGTTGACAATAAAAATCTGACGCGAACGATTATGGCGAGATGCTTCAGGGGTTGTCACGAATCCTTCGACGCGAATCGGCGGCGTCTCACTCTTAACCGGAACCATCGCTGTGGCGACATCGGCGCCATAGACGGCGTAAATCGCGCTCAGCAAATCGTTGTTTCCCGGCGTATAAAGTACTTCTTTTTTTTCGTTATCTCGATCGAGTCGGAAAGAGACATCGGGGCGAGTCAGCGCGGCCTTACCGGTTAGATCGGCGATGGCCCCGCCTTCCGCGGCGTCACTTTTCAAGAATTTATAGCGAGCCGGTGTATTGAAAAAGAGATCGCGACAAGTCACGATGGTACCGGGCGCGATGCCACATGGTCCGGTGAAGACTCTCTCCCCTCCTTCCACCACCACGCGGGTGCCTTCCGCCGCGTCACGCGTTCTCGTTCGGAGCTCAAGCCTTGATACAGCGGCAATCGAAGGCAACGCCTCCCCTCTGAAACCTAATGTTTTCAGATCAAATAGATCGTCTGTATTCATGAGCTTGCTCGTCGCGTGGCTCTCCAATGCCAACAAAGCGTCCTCGTGGCTCATCCCGCGACCGTCGTCCTCGCATGAAATGAGTCGAATACCGCCGTTTTCTATCGTCAGCCTGATGACACCGGCACCGGCGTCAAGCGCGTTATCGATCAGCTCTTTTACGACAGACGCGGGGCGTTCGATCACCTCGCCCGCGGCGATGCTATCAATGGTATGGCGATCTAATTTGTGGATTGTGGCAGTCATCCTTTACTCCTGTCCGTCATGGCTTTTGTTTTGATGATGCGTTGAAAACGGCTTGTTAATCACCGTCTTGACGTTTCTTCTTGACGGCGAGATCTTTCAGATCGATGAGTAGGCTGTACGCGTCGACAGGTCGCATATGATCGATGTCTGCTTGATCTAAACGTTCAATAATATCATCTGCAATACGTACTGATTGCGCCTGACTGAAAAGATCTTGTTGTCCATCCATCGAACGTGCGCTTCGACGAACGAGCGTGCGCCTCTCCCCTTTGCTCTTTTCAATTTGAAGCATTATCTCACGTGCTCTCGTGACGACGGCATCCGGGACACCGGCCAATTTGGCTACGTCAATGCCGTAGCTATCATCGGCGCCACCGGGTCTTACGCGATGTAAGAAAACAATGTCACCGTTTTGTTCGGAGACATCGATATGACAATTGAATACACCCGGTAACCGGTTGCCTAGATCGATTAGCTCGTGGTAGTGCGTGGCGAACAACGCCCGCGCGCCAAGAAATTGTGTATCGGCGATATGTTCCATGACAGACCAAGCGATCGACAATCCGTCCGCCGTGCCCGTCCCGCGTCCGATTTCATCGAGAATTAAAAGGCTTTTCGGGGTCGCTTGATCGAGAATCGCGGCCATCTCACTCATTTCAACCATGAAAGTTGACTGACCGCCCGCGAGGTCGTCAGAGGCCCCGACACGCGTCATAATGCGATCAACGAGACCGATCGCCGCCGAATCGGCCGGTACGAAACTTCCCACTTGCGCGAGTAAAACAATGAGGGCGATTTGGCGCATATAAGTCGATTTTCCCGACATATTGGGGCCTGTAAGTATCATCACGCGTTTGTCTTGTCCGTCAAACTCAAGGCTGTTCGCGACAAATTCACCTTTACCTCTCAAAATCTGCTCGACGACAGCATGGCGGCCATTTTCAATCACAAGCGTTTCATCTTCGAGAATCGTCGGTCGACAGTATCGGTGTCGTTCAGCGATATCGGCAAAAGAAAGCAGCACATCAAGCGTGGCGAGGCTTCTCGCCGTCGTCTGCAGTAAAGGTAAATAATCCGCGACCAAATCACGAATATCAGAAAACAACTCATATTCGAGCGATTTGAGTTTCTGTTCCGCCCCGATAATCTTGTCTTCTTTTTCTTTTAATTCAGGCGTGATAAAGCGCTCGGCGTTGACAAGTGTTTGTCGTCTCGTATAGCGATCGGGTACTTTGTCGAGTTGGCCTTTTGAGACTTCGTAATAATATCCGAAGACACGATTGTATCCGACCTTGAGGTTTTTAATACCCGTCTCTTCGCGCTCTTTGGCCTCGAGCGATAACACATAATCACGGCCGTGAAGTGTGACATCTTTCAACTCATCCACCTCTTTGTGGTAACCTTCGCGAATAATGCCGCCATCCATCATGGCGAGCGGAGGCTCATCGACAATCGCTCGATTGAGCGTATCGGTCAGTTCAGGCAATGTGTGGATGTTGTCTCGGATCGAAATCAGACCCGATTCGCCTTCGTCTTCCAATAAAGCGCACAAAGTCGGTATGCGTCGCAATGTCCCTCTAAGTGCCGCTAAATCGCGAGGCGTCACCGACCCTGACGCGATCCTGCCTGAGAGTCTCTCGATGTCGTAAAGCCCTACAAGAGCCTCTTGCAACGATTCACGGAGCATGAAACGCTCGTGCAAGGCGGCCACGGAGTTTTGACGTGACATAATCGCGTCTCGATCGATCAGAGGTTGTTCAAGCCACGATCGAAGAAGGCGTCCGCCCATCGCTGTCTTCGTTCGATCAACCGCCCAAAGAAGACTACCGCGTCTCTTCCGTTCACGGATCGTTTCTGTCAACTCAAGATTGAATCGTGTCGAACGATCGAGCACCATAAATTCTTGAATCAAAAATGGTTTGATGTCACGAATCTGATCGGGTGTCCGCTTCTGTGTCTCGGATAGGTAGGTTAGCAGCGCGGCCGAGGCTCGCGGCCATAGGATGTCTTTTTCTTCAAAGGATAAACCGAGTGAGCGAGCAACATCAGACGAGAAAGCGTCGTCTCTCATGACCGTACTGGTGATGGCGCAGCGCTCGAGATAGGCAAGGTAACGTTTATTCGAAGAAAACGTATGATTGACGACGAATTCGACGGGATTGAGTCTTGACAACTCATCGAACAATTGAGCTTCTGCTTTGCCCGACAATAATTCCGTCGTCTCAAATCGCCCGGAAGAAAGATCGCAAGCGGCCAGACCAAAAGCCTCACTAACTTGATAAACGCAACAAAGATATTGGAACGTCTGAGCATCGAGAGACTCAGGATCAGTCTGAGTTCCCGGCGTGACGACGCGGACTACATCGCGCGCGACGATCCCTTTAGCCGTCGCCGGATCTTCAATTTGGTCACAAATCGCGACTTTATATCCGCGGCTCAGCAATCGCTTCAAATAAGTGTCGGCGGCGTGATGAGGAACGCCACACATCGGCGCGCGCTCATCCAGTCCGCAATCGCGAGCCGTCAGCGCGAGCTCAAGCTCGCGAGCGGCTATGATCGCGTCATCGAAGAAGAGCTCGTAAAAATCACCGAGCCGAAAGAAGATGAGACAGTCGGGATATTTCTCCTTCTGCTCAATCAGTTGCAGCATCATCGGTGTGACGCGTGATCGATCGACGTTTTCAAAGGTCAGCGCCATGCCATGTCTCCGAGTCCTTACGCTTGAGATAGTGTTCCATCTAAAGAGAAGGTGCCTGCTCTTTCAATTAATACGTTTACGACATCACCGGAACGAATCGCTCCGCTGTCAGTCTCGTGTTCATCGCTTCCACTCAATAGTCCCTTAAAATTGACGAGTCGGTCATCGTGTGTTCGTCCTGAAAGGATCGCAGGATCACGCCTACTCTCACCATCGACGAGCACTTCAACGACTTTTCTCTCCAATGCCTTATTAGAGCGAAGACTAAGTTCGTTCTGATATTCTACCAGACGCTCAAACCTTTCTTGAACGATCGCGCGTTCGCTCTCGTCGTACCATTTAGCCGCCGGCGTTCCCACTCGTGGGCTATAGAGAAAAGTAAAAGCGGCATCAAATTGTGCTTCTTTCATCACATCGATCGTCGCTTGGAAATCTTCTTCCGTCTCCCCCGGAAAGCCGACAATCATATCGGTGGAAATCGTGATTCCCGGCCGAGCCTGGCGCAATTTATCAACAAGCTCCAGATAGTGCCGGGCATCGTATTTGCGATTCATTCGCTTGAGCAAACGGTCACTCCCCGACTGCAAAGGAAGGTGAATATGCGACTCGATGCGAGAATTCTGCCCGATCACTTCAATCAATTCATCTGAGAGATCTTTCGGATGAGACGTCATATAGCGAACAACCCACAAACCATCGAGGCAGCTCACGGCTTTCAATAGCTTGGCAAAGCTCGGAGCGTCAACCTCTCCCCTCTTTCTGAGATCATTGCCGTACGAGTTAACGTTTTGCCCGAGTAAAAGGATTTCCTTCACGCCTTCTTCGACCGCCCGTTGCGATTCTTCCAAAATACGATCAAAAGAGCGGCTACGTTCGCGTCCGCGCGTAAATGGCACGATACAATAAGAACAAAAATTGTCACAACCCGTCATAATCGTCACAAGCGCCCGATGGTGATCAGAGCGACGCACAGGCAGCGAGACATCGTCCCCAATGCCATGCCAGCTTGTTAAGTCAAATGTTTTTCGTTTCTCTTCTCCAAAAATCGTTTTCTTGATCGCCATTGGAAGTGTACGCATCG
>CAZBOM010000069.1:7778-9277 GCA_964493375.1 uncultured Mageeibacillus sp.
CCCAAGATAAAATCGACGTATTGGAAAGTCTGCAAGATTGTATCGACGTGTACTTTTTGCTCCATCATGCATCCGAAAACGCCAATAATAGGCCAACCGCCTTTTTTAACCGGTTTAAGGCTCCCTAAATGCCCGTAAAAGCGATGGTCGGCATTCGCGCGCACGCTACACGTATTAAAAAGAACGACGTCTGCATCCTCAGGGAGCGCTCCACGTTGAAAGCCCATCTTTTCAAGGATCCCTGAAGCGAGTTCGCTGTCGCGATCATTTTGTTGGCAACCAAACGTCCGAACGAAATAGACGGGCGAACGCCCCGTGTCATGTACAAAAGATTCAGCCCAGCGTTTGACAGTTTCGATGTCCCGCTCAAATTCTTTTTCTAGAATATTTTTGTTTTCTTTCACGTTTATGTTCATTAAAACCCTTTTTGTTGTTTAATATATATTTGTTCTTCGGCAATAACTATTGTCTTTTCCCTAAAAAGGATGCCGCCGCGATGTTAACCATCTTCTCAAAAACCACTTTCTCCATTTAAGTGTCTTCTTCGCATGGACTTCCTCTTCTCGATAGTATGCTAGAAGCTTGCCCAGCGATTCATCATCGCGCACAATATGTGATTCTGAAGGAGCATACAAAGCTCTTTCGAGAAAATGAATGAACTCCGAGGGTATCGCCGCGTTGCGAAGTGCTTCAACTCTTAAAATAAATGATCGGACCGATTCGCTTTCCGTTCGTTTTTCTCCCGCAAGCTCCCATAACGAGAATATATCCCATGCGATACGCTTGACGAGTTCTCTCGTTCCCAAACGGTGAAGCGCGCGCGTGATATAAGTCTCTCTATGTCTAATTCTGTAAATGTAATAACGCCACAACAGGAAGAGCCAAAGCGGTGTCAAATATAACAACCATAATAAGAGTGACCATCCTTTTGTCGTCTTCGTCGGCGCTTCAATAGGTGGAACAGGTTCAGGTTCCGGAACAGTCTCTTTAGTCGTTTCCGGTGGCTCTGTGATAACCGGTTCTTCTGTCGGAGTTTCGGTTGGCTCAGTCTCCTTTGATTCATGCTGTTGTGCATAATCAGATCGCGATAATTCTTCTAGAGCGCCTCCGGGAGTCGCGTCAACAGGAACCCAACCGGCCTGATTGAGCCACACTTCGCCCCAGGCATGGGCGTCCATACCTGTCAGCGTTTGTGTCGGTGTCGTGCCCGGCTTAGTCGCCGGCACGAGAAATCCCTCGACATAGCGAGCAGGAATCCCGGCTTCACGAGCGAGCACCGTCACAGCCGTCGCGAAAAAAGTGCAATACCCTTTTTTTTCACGGAGAAACCAGCTGACGAACTCTTCGTTCTCAGCGGGATACCCAACTTCCAGAGAATAAGTCATACGTGATGACAAAGACTCGCAAATTTTCGCTATGACGTCGGCATCACTGAATGAGTTCTCACGATTGTAAATGTAATGGTACAAATCTTCGTCAAAAGCTCGCACATCATCTCG
>CAZBOM010000070.1:0-9119 GCA_964493375.1 uncultured Mageeibacillus sp.
TGAAAGTGCTCAAATCACGTAAAATCAAGCATTTCAAGAGGTTTTATGCTATAATTTATAAGACTATCGAAACGTGAAATCGTCGTGAGAATAGGAGCGAAATGTACATCCACATCGGAGCAGATGTCTCCATTCCCGCACATTGGATAATCGGTATATTTGACCTCGAACAGGTGACGCCATCAAGTGATACGGTCGCTTTTCTTGCGGAAGCGGAAGAGTCGAGTCGTGTGGATTGGATGACAGAGGATGTTCCGCGTTCTCTGATTCTCACCTCAGGCCGGATTTTTCTCTCTCCCGTTTCCACAGCGACATTGCGCGCGAGGTGTGCCGGGACGGGGTTTACATCGAAAGGACAATATGAGTACAGAGCAAAATAAAACAAACATACATTCGGAATCGCAAAGTGAAAGCTTTAAAGAACTTCTGCGTCGCGCCGAAGAAGATGCGTCGAAGAATACAAACGCTACGGAAAGCTCGGATGAGCTCGTCAATCTCGCGGAGAACGTGCACGCGCTGACGGACGATTTCTCCGAAGATCAGGCATCCGTGACGGTGATCGATGAGCAGAATTTCGACACGACGACGAATGGTTCTTACGGTGAAAGTGATATTCAAGTTCTCGAGGGACTTGAAGCGGTCCGTATGCGCCCAAGCATGTATATCGGCGATACGACTTCGCGTGGCATGCACCATCTCATCTACGAAATTGTCGCGAACTCTGTCGACGAGGCGTTGGCAGGTCGCTGTAATTCCATCACGGTGACGGTGTTGCCTGACAACTCGATTCGTGTCGAAGACAACGGTATCGGTATTCCGGTCGGCATCCACCCAACGGTTGGTATTCCTACCGTCGAAGTCGTTCATACGATCCTTCACGCCGGCGGTAAATTTGGCGGTGAAGCGTACAGCTTCTCCGGAGGGTTGCACGGCGTCGGCGCTTCTGTCGTAAACGCCCTGTCGGAGTGGATGGAAGTTGTCGTCAACCGCGACGGCAAATCGCATTTTATTCGCTTTGAGCGCGGCGAGACCGTTGTGCCCCTGACAATCACAGGAGATACAACGAAATCGGGGACGATCACGACGTTCAAACCTGACGGTGAGATCTTCAGTGAATTGGAAGTTGACTTCCCGCTGATGGTCACGCGTTATCGCGAGATGGCGTTCTTAAACCGCGAAGCGGCGTTCACGCTGATTGACGAGCGCGAGACACCGGCCGTCGTGAAGAATCTTCACTACGCCGGCGGTATTATCTCTTTCGTCGAGTATCTCAATCGAAACAAAGCCGTCTTAAACGAAACGCCCGTCTATTTCTCAGGCGAGCAAGATGGTGTGTTCGTTGAGGTCGCCATCCAATACAACGACTCATACAACGAGAATGTCTATTCTTACGCAAACAATATCGCCACGATTGAGGGCGGCTCGCACTTGACAGGTTTTCGGTCGGCATTGACAAAGACGGTTAACGATTACGCGCGCAAGTACAACATCTTGAAAGAAAAAGACAAAAATCTCCAAGGTGAAGATATTCGCGAAGGTATGTGCGCCATTATCAGTGTCAAACTGAAAAACCCTCAATTTGAAGGTCAGACGAAGACGAAGCTCGGTAACCCCGACGTCCGTACTGTCGTCGAAGCGACTGTCAATGAGCGCATGCTGATCTTCCTCGAAGAGAATCCGCAAGATGCTCGTATGATCGTCAGCAAAGGTGTCTCGGCCTCTCAGGCGCGAGAGGCAGCGAGAAAAGCGCGCGATATGACGCGCCGCAAGAGCGCTCTCGACAGTAATGCGCTCCCCGGTAAACTCGCCGATTGCCAAGAGAAAGACCCGACCTTCTGCGAACTCTATATCGTCGAGGGAGACTCGGCCGGTGGAACGGCGAAGAATGGTCGTGAACGCAAATATCAGGCGATTCTGCCACTTTGGGGGAAAATGTTAAACGTCGAGAAATCGCGTATTGACAAAGTGCTCGACAATGAGAAGCTCATGCCCATCGTCATGGCTCTCGGAGCCGGCATCGGCAATGATTTTGACCTATCGAAGCTCCGTTACCATAAAATTATTCTTATGGCCGACGCCGATGTCGACGGATCACATATTCGAACGCTGTTGCTGACATTTTTCTTCCGCTACATGAGACCTCTCGTCGACGCGGGCCATATTTACATCGCGTGTCCTCCGCTCTATCGTATCTACCAAGATAAAGACAGCTTCTACGCCTATGATGAATCTGATGTGGATCGAATCAAGGAAGAGAATGGTTGGGAGAATCCGAAAATGCAGCGTTTCAAGGGTCTTGGTGAGATGAACGCCGACCAGCTGTGGGACACAACGATGAATCCTGAGACGCGTAAGCTGCTCCAGGTGACCGTCAACGACGCGCAACTAGCCGATGAGACTTTCACACTTTTGATGGGCGACCGTGTTGAACCGCGTCGCGAATTTATCCGCGCGAACGCCAAACTCGCGACACTTGACAACTAATATCAATTCAAACGACTATTTTAAGTCGATGTTTCACGTGAAACATCGACTTATTTTTTGTAGAGTTTTATTATGACAGTGAAAGGTTTCAGAAATGAACATCAACCATGTGAAAACCATGTTTCACGTGAAACATTCGGAAAGGAAAAGTGATGAGACTGTTCGTTGCGATCAATTTCAACGAAAAAACGCGAGCACTTCTCTGCGATAGCCAGGAGAGTTTACGCGCATCGGCAAAGCGCGGTAGATTTACTCACCCCAACAATTTACATCTGACGCTCGTTTTTCTTGGAGAATGTGACATTCAGCAATTCCAAGCGGCGAAAGACGCGCTTTCGCCTGTCTCCTTTACACCCTTTGAGCTTGTTGTTGAAAAAATCGGACGCTTTAAGAGAAACAGTGGCGATCTTTGGTGGGCCGGTATTCGTTTGACGGAGGAGCTTCAGGCACTTCAATCAGATGTTGCGCACCGTTTGAGATCGGCGGGTTTCTCTCTGGAATCACGTGCGTATAAGCCGCATGTGACGCTCGCTCGTGAAGTGATTGGCGTTCGCGACGTTGAGGGGCTTGCTCCATTCGGTGAGATCGTAAGCTCGATCGATTTAATGAAATCAGAGCGAATCAATGGGCGACTCACGTACACGCCTGTCTTTACTATCCATAGCATCCATTGAAAGTAGAAACGAACGATTCAGACACCGTGGCGCGGGGATTCTTGTTCTGCCGGGCAAGAAGTTGCGAACTCTTGCCCGACTCGAAGCTTTGTCTCTTTTAAATTTTATAAATTGGGACCTTTTTTTAGCAAATTGACACCTGCGCTGATGGTAATCGTGAAAATTAAGATGTTCACCAGCGCCGCGCCAAAGAAAAGTAGCGGTGTGATCGCGGTGTTGATCGTCATCAACTTGAAGCCTAACGCGAGCAACACAAATGAAGGCATCGCAAAAATTCCCTGCAAAAACATCATAACTAAACCATCTAAGGTGCCGTTTATGTGCCCGAAGATTCTATACGTCACAAGCTGGGCGCCATTACAGAGCAAAATAAAGCTTGTGAGACAGAGGAGATGGAGCGGGATAAGCCACAACGGAAAGCTCGACATAACGCCAATCAGTATCAACGCCGGAATAAAGTCAAGTGCCGAGATCAAGACGCCGAGAATTGTCGAATGAAAGATCAGCGATCGAGGGCGACAAGGGAGTATGAAAAACTGTGCGTAATCAAGCTCGGTTGGCAACGTTGTCCCTATACTTACGAAGTATGAAAGGAAATACAATACGCCATGAAGGATGATATAGCCTGTTAAGCCTTGATCTTTCTTTAAAAAGAATTGCGAAGCGATTATGACGGCGACCGCGAAAATAACCGTCTGCCATCCGATGAGCCATGGACGCGTTCTTTTCTTCTCACGGAGCTGTCGAAAAAACACAGCGGAAGCCCCAAAGCCTTTCCCCAAGCCTGTTCCACGGACTTTGCGTTTAGCAGTTCGCGCTCTCGCGGTTTCGCGTACGAGCTCTTCGCGGTCTTGATTCACATCGATTTGCTTGCTCGATATCGCGAGCGCATCCTCGTAATAATCGAGCGGTTGACGGTATAGATACAAAAGAATGAGCCAAGGCATTACCGCTATACCGACGACGGCTATCCAAGAAGAAAGCGTCATACCACCAATTAATCCTCTGACCGTTTCTGAAAGCCAACCGGCGACAGGGAATAACCGCGCGACAGGGTGGAAGAGTAAGGCTTTCAAGGCTTCGACTACGTTTTGGTTTTGTAGATATGAAAGCCCGAAGACGATAAGTAAGACGAGCGGCAAGCTCAGGACGACGATTGACGCGATCTTGCGTCTTCTCTCCGACATGTACGTCTTTGAGTAGATAGCCATCCCGATGCATTGATACAGCCACAAGGAGTATCCCCATAATAGTAAGAAAATGATGATCTTCGCGACGCTTAAGCCGGCGCGTGTCAATGATGGAATTTGGTACAGAATGAAGAGCGACCCCATAATCATCGATGAAATTTGGCTCAGCATCCCGTATAAAAGGACAGTCTGCGGCTTCAACGGCGATGAAAACAATAGCTGTGTGTCAGCTTGTCGAAAGAAAGACGCTCCGTTCTTTGTGCTTCCGTAGCATGTGAGGAGTCCTATAACAAGCGAAAAACCGTAAGCAAGTCCGAGAATAAGGAGCTGAGCGTTCGCGAGTTTGTCGGGATCCGTCGCGACGGCGCCACCCTTTCCCCAGTTGCTGAAGATAAAGAAGCCGATAAATACGACATAGAGCGCAATAAAGACAGCTTTTCCCGGTTTCTCACGCAATTGCCGAAACCAGTTGATCATGCTCCGATACTTCAAGTACAAAAGTGCGCTCATGATCAGACTCCGTTCGATTTGTCGTGAGCATCGACGTTTGATGGGTTATGCTCTGACTCCGATGCGAAACTCGCTTCATCTTCTGACGAGATCTCGCGTCTTTCCGTTAATCTAAAGAAGAATGATTCTAAGTTGTCGCCATGCTGTTCGAGGGTCGGGCGATCAGAGACAGCCAGGAGCTTCCCTTCCTGCAAGACGAGGACTTGATCCCATAATTCATCGACGGTGTCGAGGATATGTGTGCTGACGAGGAGCGATTGCCCTTCTTCCACGAGCTCGCGGAACACCAGCTTGACTTCTTTGATCGCATGCGGATCTAAACCGACGAGTGGTTCATCAAACAAGATAAGGCGCGGTTTAGGCAGTAAAGCGCAGCAAATAGAGACTTTTTGTTGCATCCCCTTCGATAAGGCGCCTCCGAGTTTATTTCTCTTGTCATCGAGTTCAAAGCGAGTCAACCATTCGTCCGCGCGTTGTTGCCAATTCTCTAACTTGTATACTCGCGCGATGAATTCTAAATGCTCCTCAACCGTCAACAAGGGATACAAATGAGGCACTTCAGGGACATACCCCAAAAGCGCTTTTGCGTCCGTGCTCTTGTTCATATGTCCATCGACCGTGATCTCCCCTTGATAGCGGAGCAATCCCATGATTGATTTTAGTACGGTGCTCTTCCCGGCGCCATTCGGTCCGACGAGCAAAGAAACGCTGTGGTCAGGAATGACGAAAGAGATGTCATCGACGGCGCGTGTCTTTCCATAATCTTTTGTTAAATGATTTACTTCCAACATAAAGGCTGTACTTCCCTACTACTTATTCAAGAAATTTTGCATAAAGATATTATCACAAATGTGTTTTTGATTAACGAACACGATTTCCCTCGTTTTCTTCAGATAAATTTTGGTAATTATTGTAAAGGCGTCTGTCGTGAGCGTGTATTTCCAAAATAATTGGTAATATATCCATAAGTGCCTGTCTCTCGTTGAGCCAAAAACGCTCTTGATGGAGCTGTTTGAGGAATGAGCGAGTGGATTCTTAAAGAATTTAAGAGGTTTTGCCCATGATAGAGCGAGTTTCTTTCGAAAATGATTACAATACCGGCTGTCACCCGCGCCTTTTAGAGGTGTTGACAAAAACAAATAGCGAGCGGACAACGGGATATGGTCTCGATCCGTATTGCGAAGAAGCTCGTGATCGCATTAGAAAGGCATGCCAATCCCCTGACGCCGACGTTCATTTTCTCGTCGGGGGGACGCAAGTGAATTTTATTGTCGCGGCCGGCGTGCTCAAGCCTTGGCAGGGCGTCATCTCCGCGGAGACGGGACACATCAATGTGCATGAAGCCGGCGCGATCGAAGCGACGGGGCACAAAGTGCTCGTCGTTCCGTCGAAAGACGGACTCTTATCGGCCGAAGCGATCGATCAATACTGTCAGGCGTATGCAGACGACCCGACGGCCGAGCATATGGTCCAACCGGGGATGATCTATATTTCGCAGACGACGGAATTAGGTACCGTTTATCATCTGGAGGATCTTCAAGCGATCAGTAAAGTGGCAAAACGGTGGGGTTTGGCGCTCTTTGTCGACGGCGCGAGACTGGCGTCCGCACTCGCTATGAAAGAAACTGGAATCGATCTCCCCGCTCTCGCTATGTTGACGGATGTTTTCTCCATCGGTGGGACGAAATGCGGCGCACTCTTTGGCGAAGCGATTGTCATCACGAAAGACGAATTAAAAAAAGATTTTCGATCGCTGATGAAGCAACGAGGTGGGCTTTTGGCGAAAGGGAGGTTGCTGGGGCTTCAATTCGGCGAACTTTTCCGCGACAATTTATACGAGGAGATCGGACAGTACGAAAATAAAATGGCTCAAGAGCTCGCGTCGCGCTTCAAAGAACGCGGATTCGAGTTTTATACACCGCCGATCAGCAATCAACTATTTGTGGTGATGAGCGAGGACGACGAGGCGACATTCCTCAAAAAAGCCGTCTTTGAGCGCATTGCTATTTTGCCTGACAATCGGCGAGTCTGTCGCTTTGTCACGTCATTTTCGACGGAAAAGGCCGAAATAGACATCTTGTTTGCCAAATAAAGAACATACGTTCTTGTTCATGCATGGTACAATTAACAAGTTAATAATCAAACCAGAGAAGAGTTTTATCGCGGTCAACTCGACGTCATCGAAAACCGTGAAGACAGCTAGTAAAGGGATGTTATGGGTACAGTGATCGCAGTCGCCAATCAAAAAGGCGGTGTCGGAAAAACCACCACTTGTATTAATTTGGCGGCCGCTTTGGCTGAACAAAAGAAGCGCGTTCTTCTGATCGATATGGACCCTCAAGGCAATTCGACATCAGGTTTTGGCGTCGACAAGAAGTCTCTACCCCATACAACTTACGATCTTTTAGTTGGTAACGTGAGCGATGTGGCGCAAGTGCTTTTAAGAACGCGATCAAAAATCGATCTTCTCCCGGCCAATATTGATCTCGTCGGCGCGGAGGTCGAGCTTATTGAGTTTAATACTCGCGAAAAGCAATTGCTCAAGGCCATTTCGGCGATTCGACAAAACTACGATTATGTGGTGATCGACTGTCCGCCGTCGCTCGGTCTACTGACCGTAAATGCGCTGACAGCGGCCGACGCGGTGCTGATACCGGTGCAAGCGGAGTATTACGCGTTGGAAGGGCTTATGCAACTGATGACGACACTCGGACTCATCCGAAAATCATCGAACCCCGAACTTCGACTTGCCGGCGTCTTTATCACCATGTTTGACACGCGAACACAGCTCTCAAAGCAAGTGCGCGATGAAGTGGCATGGTATTTTCGAAGTGATTTTCTTAAAACGGTCATCCCGCGGAATGTACGTTTGAGCGAAGCGCCAAGTTATGGAACGACGATTTTTGAATATGATAAACGGTCAAAAGGCGCCAACAGCTACCGAGATTTGGCGCGAGAGCTGATAAAACGACTCGAGAGTAAACCGTGGAAAGACGGAACGCTCGGGCAGATATAGCGTCCAATGTCGGCTATTTGCCAGACCCATACGATAACGACAATCGGGGAAGAGACAGATCGGAGCGAAGATAGATGGATGATAAAAAAACAATGACAAAATCAAAACGCGGTTTGGGAAAAGGTCTCGGCGCGCTTTTTGAAGCGGTGCCGGAGGAGGAGCAAAGCCCTGAAACCGATCGAATCATTGAATTGAGTATCAATCAGATTGAGCCGAATCGCGATCAGCCTCGACAAGATTTCGATGACGAGAAATTGAATGAATTGACAGAATCGATTCGCGACCAAGGCGTGATTTCTCCTTTAATCGTGACGCCGACATCGTCGCCCGATCGTTTTATGATCGTGGCCGGAGAGCGCCGTTGGCGCGCGGCTCGAGCGGCGGGGCTTCACTCTGTCCCGGTGATTGTCCGCGATTTGACGGAAGTGGAAGTGCAAAGACAAGCGTTGATTGACAATGTCGTCCGTCAAGATCTAAATGCGATGGAAGAAGCGTTTGCGTTTGACCAGCTGATCAAACAGCACGATATGACACAGGAAAGTCTCGCGACGGCACTCGGAAGAAGTCGCCCGTCGGTGACCAATACGCTGCGATTGCTCAATCTCCCGGAGGATATTCGCGACATGGTGCGCCAAGGGGAGCTTTCCTCGGGGCACGCGCGAGCATTGCTCGCTTTATCAGATGCCAGAGCACAAAAAGACGCGGCCGACGTCGTGCTCGCCAAACAGCTGAGCGTCCGCGATACTGAAAAACTCGTACGCGAAATCAATGAACCACCGGCGCCGCCGGCTCCAAGAGCACCCGTCGTCGATCGAAAAGATCTCCACGTCCGCGCCGTCGAAGAACGCCTTCGTCGGTCACTCGGAACGAAGGTAACACTCGAAGATAGGACGGGGCGCGGAAAAATCGTCATCCGCTACCACTCCGCGGATGAACTGGAGCGACTCATTGACCTATTGACGCGCGAATAATAAACGCTTAGAGAACATATAGTTTCAAAAACCACCGTCGTCAACGATTGATGACACAGGAGACGAAAGTCATGTTGAATTATTTTAGGAAGCGCACGGAAAATCGCACACAGAGAACGCTTCTCGAGCAACGCCAGCGGGAAAAAGATCGCAAACAGCGCCTCTTGGCCTTTGTACTACCGATGTTTGCCTTCTATGTCGCGTTCGCGGCACACGGTCTATGGCCGGCGGGGAATCGCCATCTTCTCGCCTATGACCTTTACCATCAGTACGC
>CAZBOM010000071.1:0-9050 GCA_964493375.1 uncultured Mageeibacillus sp.
AAAATGTTGTCTACACACCAGGAACGGGGTCATTGGGCGACTTTGATGACTACCGTGAGACAAGAAATCGCGCGTACGCCGCATATCGCAACCAGATCGATTGGGCGAGAATGTGTTGGAATAACATCTGTTCGAGTGGTCACTTCAGTTCTGACCGTACGATTCGAGACTATGCGGATGATATTTGGAAGGTTGAGCGAGAGGGGTTACTATTAGCGGAGGGTGTCCGTGCGAACTCATAAAGAACAAGTGAGATCTTCCAGTTTACAAGACACGTTTTTTAAGCTAACTTGGAACACATTATCTGCTCTAGAGTACAAGCTCGACCGTTGCTCCAAAATCAAACGTGATATAGAATGTGGACTTGTGACTGATGAAATGAACGAAGAGCTTGAACGATAGATAAACAAATAACAACGTTAATGCTAATAGGAGAGAAGATATGGCAGATTTTTCATTCGAAATTAAAAAAGAACTTGCGGTACTTTCAAGTAGCGCAAAATCAGGTTGGAGTCGTGAGCTGAATTTTGTCAGCTGGAATGGCGGAGATCCCAAACTCGATATCCGTGATTGGTCGCCCGATCACACAAAGATGGGTAAGGGCGTGACGTTGTCGCGTGAAGAGGCAGCCATTCTCTTGACAGTTCTTAACGACGTATCCCTCGACGATTTATACGACTAGGTTGCCGGATTGGCGAGCAATCGCGAGATATTTCGAAGGTCGAAACAGATACAACATTATTGAACACAACGTTTATGTTTTCATAGTCAAGATGAAGAAAAAGCGCCGTATGAGCGCTTTTTCTTTATCTGATTTAAGTATTTTATTTGAGAATGGATAAATTGCTTTGAATGCAATGAATGGCTAACAAGTAACGACCGGTATTTATAACAGCCTATTTTACGTTTCTAACATTCGTCAAGTGACCTTGAACGACAATTCGGTACTTGGGTACGCCTGTTGTCTGAATAGGATGACACGTGACGAGAACGATCTTCGCTTTGTTCGTCTCTTCAAAAACGTATTGGCCCAAGTCGATTGGATCTATAATTTTGTTCGCGTCGACTTTGTAAGTGTAAATTTTGCCCTTACGCTGTACTTCAATGATGTCTCCTTTTTCAACTTCGTTCAGTCGGTTGAAATGACGACCTTTTCCGTACATGCGATGGCCAAAATAGGCAGCAACACCTTTTTGACCCGGTTTCACGCTAGAAGGATAATGACCGGGGAGGACCCAAAGAGAAGATGACCTGACATTAGGGGCGACGGCTATCTCCAAACCGATTTTATCGATTCGCATAATCGTATCTGTTTTAATGGTGACGACAGCGTCGCGGTCAATTTTTTCTTCTGTGTAAGTCGGTTCATTCGGATCCATCGTTTCGCCGGGACGAAGAATGACATCGTAATTGGCGCTAAAACTACCCGGCGCGTTGACATCGACCACTTTGACAGTGATTTCTACTTCACCTTCACCACCCCTATTTTCTTGCTCTTTCAACTTTTCAAGTAATTCACTTGCGGCACTGTCTTGGTTCTTATGAACGATTGAGGGTAAGACGAGAAAATATATACCGAGACCGAAACAGACAACCGCAAGAAAAGTCAACACATAGGACACGACACGATTCTTCTTCCCGCCCTTTGTCGTCCTCTTTTTCGTTTTCAAGTCGTCTTCGTTCAGATAACCGGCCAATCGTTCTTCTGAAATAGACGATTCGTCGTCACGTATTCTTTTGACAGGTTTCATCGTATAAGTCCTCACAGCATCGCCTGATGAAGTATAGGGGCGATTATCCCGGTGGTTAACATCGCGTTCGGGCTCTCGATTTGAACTCACTTTCTTTTGAGCGTCGGCCGGTATGAAGTCCTCTTTACCGGCGAGAAAGCGAGGGGTTCTCATATCGGTTTCTTTTATTTTGTTATTCTCAATCTCGTGCTCACTCATGTGAAATGCATACCTTTCGTTTGCCCAATCCCTATCGACACTTGTCACCGATAGGAGTTGGTGACATTTTATCACACTGAAGATGAAGTGAATGTGCATAAGAAACAAATGACATTCATGAATAAAAGATTCATGAATAATTTTTGAATGACTATTTTTGCTTAAATTGTTTATCGTGAAGCCTGTTGAGTGTCATTTTTAAAGGTAACAAAGCCACCGTGTAAGCGGCAAACATCGCGTCAATTTGCATTTTTGACTGATACAGCATAAAATATCGCTACAGGAAGTGACAAGTACTTCCATTTTGTGTTGAAAAGGAACCTTATGCGACGCAAACGAAAATTAGATGTAATGCTTATGACGACTACGCTGATACTAGTGGTAGCCGTCGTTGTTGCGTTTTCAATACGCTTGATCAGTCATTCGAGCAAAGACAATCAAGCGATATTTGTTCCTTTAAGTGGCTTAACAGCCCCTTCGACAAGTCTTGAAAAACAAAATCAGAATGTTGAAGTCGATGGTCTTATCGATCGTCATCATCTTGATATCGAACATATGAAGAATTCAAGTGAAAGCACTGATGATGATAGCGAAACAAGCCAAGAGACTGAACTTTCAGAGGAATCTTCTTCGATTGATACGACAACAACGACCATTGTTCCTGATACTACGAAGCCCGAGACCACGACAAAATCGACGCGTGACCCTAAAGCGTTTAAGTCTGTCGATATTAGGTATTATGCCAATTCAGAGGCGGGGCTTAATATGAGAGAAGCTCCGTCTACCAAGTCTAATGTGATCCGTAAACTTGATTATGGGACGCCTTTGCGTGTCATTGAGTTGAACGATGAGTGGGCAAAGGTTCGTCTGTCCGGATTGGAGTTTGGTTATGTTTCGCTTGATTTTATAACCAAGTATAGACCGTCGATAGCTTCGTCAGTGACCTCAACGACGACGGCAACGACAGCAAGGCCGACGACGACAACGACAGCAAGACCGACGACATCGAAGAGTTCGACCGCGACAACGAAATCGACGACAACAAAGTCCACGAGTGCAACGACTATCTCTTCAACAACAACCGGAACGACGATTAAACCTCCTGAAGGAGGCATTAAGTTTGTGAAGCCGCCTGTCGGTGGATCGAATAGTGTCGCTCGCACGAATCACGGTATCTTGAAGCAATACGGTCTAATCAATAAAGAAGGAAGCCCTTCAATTAATCGCCATTATGCGACCTTCTCTGACAACGGTGACGGGACGATTACCGTTGATGGAATTACAATACCTTATCTTCAATTGATGCCCGGACGACGCGCCACTCACTATGACGGCGTTGAGGTTTGTAGGTATTCGATCAACCGGAACGGCGGAAGATGTTTTGCCGGTCATACGACACCTGTTTGTCATAACACAGGTTGCGGATTATTGGCGCAACGCGGCATTGTCGCCGTCTCGCAAGCTGATGCTGCGTTATATCCGAGAGGGTCAGTCGTATTTGTTGTCGGTTACGGCATGGCTGTTGTCGGAGACAGAAGTGGCGGACATTTTGATGTCTGTTACGATGCCGATGAGAGCTCCAAACTGACGAGATCCAATTGGACGAATGGCATCTATATCATAACGACACCGTAAATTGTGTTGACAGCTGATCTTTCCGTCTCATGTCATACCATGCGCTACTTCGTGAATTCAATCTTCGCCCGAAGCATTCGCTCGGGCAAGTTTTTCTCATCGATGAGAATGTGATTGAACGCATCTTGGCTATTCTCGATTTAAGAGAAGAAGACTGTGTCGTTGAGCTCGGAGCGGGGCCGGGATTTATCACAGCAAAGCTTGGCGAATTGGCAGGCAATGTCGTCGCGATCGAGATTGATCGTAAATTCCAAGCTTTACATGAGTATCTTTTCGCTTCGCTTGATAATAGGCCACGCGTCCTTTATGAAGACGCACTCAAGGTTGATTTTTCGAGTTTTTTACCCGAGGCACCGAAGCGATTAATGGTCTTTGGAAATTTACCGTATTATCTGACGACTGATTTGATGCTACTCGCCATTAGCGAGATGGCGACAATGGAACGTGCGCTCTTCATGGTCGAAGCCGATGTCGCTGAACGTCTGATGGCAACCCCGGGTACGAAAAAATACGGTACCATATCAATCGTGACGGGGCTGTTCGGTTCCTGGCGATTTGAACGAACGGTATCGCGCCACTCGTTTACACCGAAACCGAATGTAACGTCAGCACTTGTCACACTCATCCCTTCGAAAGAAATCGACGACAAGCGCGTCGCGGCGGATCCCTCGTTTCACCGTTTTCTTATCAAGTTTTTTCAATATAGGCGAAAGACACTCTCGAATGCGTTTAAACTCGCGTTTACATCGGAAGATGCTCGCGACCGATGGCAACGAATCGCAGGAATATGTCAAATTAGCGACGACGTGCGAGCGGAACAATTGTCGCCTCAGCAGTTTAAAAAACTTTTTGAGTCTTTCTCGAATTTGTCACAATCGTGAGAATTCAGTATCATGAGGAGACTTGGAGGAGGTGTTATAAGTGAACGCACCCATTGAAAATATCCAGGCCCGTATTGGGAAGATCACCTATCAATTGACAACGAATGACGATCCGCAAAAGATGCGGGATATCGCCGCGACGGCAGATGCCATGATGAATCAAGTCGCGAAGAAATCGCCCCAACTCAACCAAGTGGCGCAAGCGGTTCTCGCGCTTGTCAATGCTGTCAGCCTGATGGAAGAATCGCACCATAAGCTCCAATCAGCGCTGGCAGATAAAGAAATGGCCATACAGACAGCGGAAGAGATCAAGGCTGAACTCATTCGTCAGCGCGAGCTTTTCTGGCAGATGAAAAAAGAGCTTCTCTATTATCGCAATCTATGCGAGATATATGAGACGAAGCTTTCGGAAAGAGAGCCGTCCGTAGAAGAGGAGGGCGGTCGTCCCGTCCGCCGTGCCAAACGAGGGCGCAAACTGCTTCTCGGTGATTTGCAGATGACGATCGAGGACGCGCTTGCCGAGCAAGATGAGTCTGCGTCTGATGTCTCTGCGGAAACTAAAGAGGATCGTGAGATCGAAGTCGAACAAGAATCTCTTAATGTAGCAGATTCGCAGAATGAGCAGGAATAACTCCCGATGAAAACAGTCTATATTGAACTGGAAGAAGGAGCGATCATGCCGGAACGCGCTTCTACTCATGCGGCCGGATACGATCTGTTTGCCTTCGAAGATACCGTGATCGAACCGGGACAGACTGTATTAGTCTCGACAGGTGTTAGGCTCGCCATGCCGTCAGAAGTGGAGGCGCAAGTGAGACCGAGAAGCGGTTTGTCGCTGCGGACGAGCCTTCGTATCGCGAACTCACCGGGGACGATCGATGCCGACTACCGAGGCATTGTCTCCATCATTTGTGAAAACACCATTTCACTCTTCGACCCGATTCCGTATTTGCTGAAGCATTCAGATTTGCTTCATGATTTTCATAAACACTACAAAGCCATGCCGACTGCCATCTATTTTAAGAAACGGACGGGGCATACCTTACCTTTCGGTTTTCCGAATCCGACGATTTTCATCGACGACAATGAGCACCCACTCGGCAGCATTTACATCAAAAAAGGCGACCGAATCGCTCAAATGATTTTCTCTGAAGTGACCATCCCCGAATTTGTCACCGTCGAGCATGTCGCCGACATCGGTACCGATAGGGGCGGAGGATTCGGCTCAACGGGAACGCGATAACGGCGAATTGGTCGATTATATCCTTACACGACTGAGTACTCAAACACGAGTTCACGGCGCTCGAAGCGCCCGATGTCGAGGTCGGATACATCTATTGTCAGAGGTTCTCCAAGAATCATTTCACCGATGAGTTGCGCTGTGGCAGGCGCAAGCATGAATCCATGTCCGCTAAAGCCACATGCGAGATACAAGCCTTCAACATCGGGAACAGGTCCGTAAATCGGTTGCGCGTCTTCTGTCATGCAGTAGTGTCCCGCCCATTGTCTCAAAACTTTTGCTGTCTTGAGAGCGGGGAGAAGTGTGCTACATGTTTTCGTCATCTCCTCCACAAACTTCCAGCCTGATGTCGTGCGAAAATCGAGAGGTTCCGAGTTGTCGCTCCGTCCCATGATGATCGAACCGTGCGGAACTTGCTGAATGTAAATATTGTATGAGAAACCCATCACCATTGGACTGAAGACGGGCTCGAGTGGCTCCGTGACAAGTATCTGGTGGCGTTGCACGTAAATCGGGATATCGACCCCCGCCATCGCACCAATCGCTTTAGACCAACCACCAGCGGCATTGACAACGATATTCGTCGCGATGCGTCCGCGCGTCGTCTCGACACCTTCAATTCGACCGTTCTTGACCTCAATGTCGGTTACTTCCGTATGCTTAAAAATTTTGACTCCGAGACGTTCGGCAGCGATCGCGAAGGCGTCTGTCGTGTGGAACGGATTCAAGTGGCCATCTTTTTGACAAAAGGTTGCCGCAACAAATTGTGATGTGTCGATGATCGGGACGATCTCGCGCGCCTCTTCAGGACTTAAATAGACGGAGGGAATGCCAAGGCTGTTTTGTAGCGTGACATTTTTTTTGAATTGAGTCGCCTCCTTTTCATTGGCGGCGATGATCAAATAACCACTTTGTTCGAATTCAATGTCGCGCTCGTATCCAAGCACTTCGTTAGCATTCTCGAAGAAATTGACAGAGTATTGAGCGAGTTGGCAGTTTTTCTCTGCGCCCCATTGCATCCTGATGCCTGCGCCACAGCGTCCTGTCGAACCATTCGCGAGCGTATCTTTTTCGAGAACGACAATATCTTTAATACCGCGATGGGCGAGATTCCACGCAATGGCACAACCGGAGATGCCTCCTCCGACGATGACGATAGATGCTGATGTTGGTAAAGTCATTCTGAATCTCCTCCCAAGAAAAACTCAATCGGCAAAGGTTTGATCGGAGCGCGATGAGCCGATGGTTCAACGTCACTTGCAGACTGACCTGTCATCCGTGCGATTTCGGCGGCGATCAGGGGACCGCACGTTCTCGCTTGACACGGTCCCATACCGGCTCGGCTGATTCTTTTGATCTCGTCGACCGTTGTAAATCCTTCGCGGATAAGCTCGCGGATGTCACGAAGTGTCAGACCTTCACATCGGCAGATGATAATCTCATCTTCCGAGACATGCGCTGGAATATCACCATGATCTTGAGACTGATGGGCATCTTCTTGTCGGCGTTCGTCAGCTGTTGATCCATCAAGGAGTTTAATAAAACGCACATCGTGAACGGAGGCAATCGGCACTTCAATCGTGATGAGAGGCGTTTTTGTTTTCTTGCCTGTCACGACGCGAACAACTTTCGCTTTACCGACAATATCGCCGGCTCGATTGACTGTTTGAACCATATCGCCTTTGCTCGGCAATGGTCTGAACTCATAGGGGAGTGTGATTGTCCCCGTGCCATCGCCTTTGCTCTCATCGATGATAAAAATCGCAAGCCCCGGGCACACGCCGGCGCATATCCCGCAGCCGGTGCAATGATCGAGTTCTAGCGTGGGCATTTCATTGATATCTCCCATCGGCAAGATCGCATTGAATGAACAGGATGTACTGCAAGGATTGCAGGGGATTTCTTGAAAGCACTCCACCATGGCATACGGACCGCGCGCTCTTCGCTCGGCTGAGGGGAGGAGCTTCTCGATCTGCTCTTGTGTGGCTATTCCAGTGTTTATCAGCATGTATTCACTCCTTGTGGTGTGATCGTATGTATTATCTCTTTTTCAAGCAGATGGCGCGAGGTAGCGCGCCCAATCGCAAAGATATCGCGCTACTGACACGACGCGCACGGGAGTCCCGCTCGAATCTTGTCAGCGGTCGGTCCCGATCGCAATCCTTCAAGTTGGCTCAAGCAATCGGCACGTTCTTCTTCGTAAGCGTCACTCGTGAATCCTAATGAGGCGGCCGCCTCAAGTCCGGCGAGATGGCCTTCAACCATCGCCGCGCTCGCTTCTTCAATACCTGTGACATCGCCTGCGACAAAAATGCCCTTGACCGACGTCTCGAGTCTTGCGTTGCGAAGGGGGACGTGCCCACCGAGTGCGGGGATATAGCGCATCTCGCAACCGGCTTGCCATAGGAGCTCGGCAAGTGGCGTAAGTCCGACGGAAATACATATCACATCGCAATCGATCGTCTGCTCCGTCCCTTCAATAACCGACCAATCACTTCTGACTTGGGCGATCGTCGCGCTTTCGACGGCGTCTATACCGTCGGCACGCAAAATCGTATGCGAGGTGAGAATAGGAACGCCGGCACGGCGAATTTTGCTCGCATGAACGGCATAACCGCCGATATGTGGGAGCCCTTCAACAATCGCCGCGACCGACACGCCGGCTTGCAGGAGTTGGTAGCTGACAATGAGTCCGATATTCCCGGCACCAATCATAAGGACGCGTTTTCCCGGGCGAATACCGTAGACATTCATCATCGTCTGAACAGCGCCTGCCCCGTAAATACCGGGAAGATCATTGTTGGGGAATGACAGAAATTTCTCAGACGCGCCCGTCGCGACGACGATGCGTTTTGGCTTTACTTTGCGATACGTTCCGTCGTGTTCGACCGTGATCACGCCATCTTCATACAATCCGATGGCGGTTGCGTTCTTCCAGACGGAGACGCGATCCTCAAACGACTCAAGTTCGTCTCCGAGCAAGAAAGAAATATCGATGCCGCGTTTCGAAGCATGTTGTTTTTCCGAACCGAAAAACTTATGCGTCTGTTTGACGAGTTGTCCTCCCAAATGGCCATCACGCTCGAGAAGCAGGACAGTCGCTCCCGCTTTTGCGGCGGTGTTCGCCGCCATAAGACCGGCGGGGCCTCCACCGATGACGACTAGATCAGTTTCATACATCATCGGGCATACCTCGGTCAATTTGCGTTTCGACAACCATTCCAGCTTTCAAAGGCTCAGTACACGTGCGCACATTCGATTTCCCATCGACGACCATAAGGCACGATGAACAATTGCCAATAGCGCAATAAAAACCGCGCGGTCGTTTTGTTTTGAAGTGATATC
>CAZBOM010000072.1:0-8929 GCA_964493375.1 uncultured Mageeibacillus sp.
GAAAAACGTGCCGAATATGCACAAAAGGCGCCTTGCACGCTCAGAATGATCTTGAAACAGGACACTTTCAAAGGTATGACGGAGCCGATCATCATCGATTACCCCATCGACCCAGAAAAAGTAGAATCACTGACAGAAATTCTTAAACGAATTTCTTGATAAACTCGCCACAGGGATAAGACTGACGTGGCACCGAGATAGGGATAAGACTGGCGTGGCACCGAGATAGGGATAAGACTGGCGTGGCACCGAGACAGGGATAAGACTGGCGTGGCACCGAGATAAAGCACAGCGATCTGCTGAACTAAGCGGACCAAAATGGAAATCGTAGCGGCGGTAACCCGTTAAATATTCCCGAGCAGCACGTGGTCCAAATGTTGTAAGGCGATGTCTCGAAGCTTGACTAATGTCTTTTTCGGAGTCGTAGGGACATCGTATTGCCAGCAAGGGAAATACCGCGAAAGATGGAGAACGATCCCTCGATCGATCGAAGCGAGGAAGATGGCTTCGCGCTCCATCTCCCCTTCGTCATCTGACAAACCCGGGACGACGAGTGTCGTCACTTCAACATGAGCCACCTCGGAGGCGCGTCTGATCGTACGTAATGTGACGTCGAGACGACCTCCGAGTTTTTTATAGCCATCTTCATTGAACGATTTAAGATCAATATTCCAAGCTGAAATCAAGGGAAGCAATGCTTCCAGCGGTTCCTCCTCGATCTGCCCATTCGTCACGACGACTGTCTCAAGGCCTTCACGGCGAGCGAGCTCGGCAGTATCTCTCACAAACTCAAACCCGACGAGCGGTTCATTGTAAGTAAATGCAATACCGATGTTGCCTCTTGATCTCAGAGTCAGCGCTCTGTCGACGAGCTGTTCAGGAGACACGATAGCGATATGCCTTCTCGCGCCGACCTCTTGCGCGATTTCATAATTCTGACAAAAAGGACACGCCATATTGCAGCCATAGCTACCAGCCGAAAGAATCATACGACCCGGATGAAAATGAGACAACGGCTTCTTTTCAATCGGATCGAGCGCGAGACTTGTCAACTTGCCGTAATTCTCAGCGACAACATGACCCTCCACCGTCGTCCGTGCTCGACAATAGCCGAGTCCTCCTTCATGAATACGGCAATGTCTCCAACAGACGTGACAAATCGCGCTTCGGGCACTTTCAGTTTTTATCTCGTTTTCCGACATTGGATGTGTCATCAAAAGTACGACCTCTTATTCTCCTTCTCGCGAGCACTATAGACGTCAGCTGATTGAACGGATGTCATCGAACACGGCAAAAGTACGACCTCTTCTTCTCCATCTCGCGAGCACTATAGACGTCAGCTGAATGAACGGATGTCATCGAACTCCGCAAAAGCTCATTTTCGGTCAGTGTGGTTTGCGATTCACTCATCCTTGTGTCGGATAACTTCAAATCGCTCGAGTGTGTATTCACCTCTGTAGATCCCTGCTTTTCGCAACGCGATGGAAACTTGCTCCTCCGCTGAATCGATTCCCTCGAGATTCGGGAGTAGAAGCCCACGGCGATATCCACTGGTGACAATAACGCCGTAGCGCTCAGGATCTAAATCATCAATAGAATCGATCTCCTCAGCTTCCCCGAGCACATCGACACTGATGTCGAGTTCCGAGAGCTCGTCCGGCTTAACAGAGGGAAAACGCGGGTCTTCCGTCGAGGCAGAGATAGCATTGCGGATAATCTCCTCGGCGAGTGATGGTCTCACTGGGCTGATCGTGCCAATACACCCGCGTAGCTGACCGTTTTTATAGAGTGTGACAAAAGCACCTGCCCGCGTCGAGAGAAGTTCGTCCGGTGTGTCGTCGGGAATCTGCAGCACCTTTCCCTCGCGCACATAGAGTTCAATGGTCCGGCGCGCCAGAGAGACATATGGATTCTTGTTAATCATTACCTCTGCGTTGTTTATCATGGGGACTCTCCTTCTTCCACTTTGGCTCACTGAAAACCTCTAACGTTCTTGTCTAACGCCACACCAATTTCGCAAATAAACGGCCTTTCCTATTCACGATGCCGATCTTGCAAAGACTTAAAAACATGCGTCGCTATCGCTCAACGCCGTACAAAGACTCGGTTCGTTATTTTCAAAAGGGCTCTTACATCGTGCTCGCGAGTGGCGTGATCGCGGGGTTAGGACGCCTGTGTAGCCACACGTTTTCGGCACCTACATCGTGCCCAAGCGTGGCGTGATCGCAGCCACCGCATAACCCACGCCGAAAGGTCCTTCGTAAGAATAGAGCTCCGACCCGTACGCTGAGCCATCAAGTGCTCCTACCATCATCTGAAAAGAACGATGTCCGCACTCTGCCGCTTCTTCCAGCATCTCGTCGTCCATATGGAACAGCGCCTCTAAATCACCTTCACGGAAGATGCGCTCAATTTCAGCGTCAAATTGGGGACCTTCCGGACGAAATCCATACGGCCCGTCTTTTTTCAACACGTGAGAAAGATCGCCGCTCGCGATGTAAACGACTCGTCGGCCTAATGCGTCAGCGATGTTTGCTATACTGCGCCCGACATCGCGATGTGTCTCCCCCGGCAACAACGATATGCCGATACGCACGAGATTAAAGTCGCGAAATCTTTCGTGAATGAAACGAAGCGGGATCAGCGTTCCATGGTCAAAGCCACGGCTTCCCGATGAGATGGAAGAAGAATGAATACCACGCTCCGCGAGCGCGAGCGATAAGCGCTCTGAAAACGCTCGATCGAGTGCAACTTCTTCGCGGACGTGATGAATCCCTAAGGAACTGAGATCTCCAAACTCACGATCGCCCCCGGCGATAAAGAAACCGTCAGCGTACATCGGAGCATGGGGCGACGAGAGAACAATCGTGTCCGGTTTGAGCGCTTCAACTTCGCGCGCCATCTTCTGAAAGGCGACAATCGTGTCGTTGATGCGTCTCTCTTCTCCTCGTCCCACCTCCGGCAAAATAATCGGAGGATGCGGAACAACGTAAGCTTTAAGAATCACAAGACCCTCCTTTAGCTTACCGCCCCCATGCAGAATTCGCAGCAGTTATTCTCATCAGGCATCGTGGTCGCGCCACAGTTCGGGCATGTTACACGTTGCTTCGGCTTCGCCATCTCTTGCTTCATGCTCGCGACATTGTCACGCATCGCAAGAAGCGCCTCGACCATCTCCTTCGCGTCTCGATCGGCTTCGCGGTAGTCAGGACCGGACGCGCCTTCGATTGACGACTGGTTCACCTTCAGTGTCATCTGGTTCACCCATGGGTGAGAGACGTCAACTTGAATTCTGAAATCATACTCAATCACGGATCGTGTCACAGCCGGCTTGCCCGGATTACCGTCAGACGCGGGAACAGCCTCCTGAATCACATCTTCACGTTCTGAGCGGTCAACGTCCACGCGCGCGCCAAGCACTTGACTCGCTTGAAAGACGTCGGGATTGACATCTTGATAACGGCGTGAAGATGTTAAAAACCAAAGGCCGCGGTCATCATCAATATACAGTTTGAGATAATGCCCGATCGTCCGTGTCGGTGAGAAAGCGTTGATGATCGCTTGATTCTCCTCGCGATCGATCAAATGCTGTTTCATCTCTTCAACCGTAAAGTTTTTTCTCCCCGGCAGAAACGGAGATTGCTTCTTAGCGCAATCTGAGCAAAGACGGCCGTCTTGAACTTTTTTGCCACCGAGCAAACCGCATTTCCCTCCGCAGATATCGCAGATTTTCCTATCAAATAAACCCATAAATTCCTCTTCCTATGACGCGTCGTAAACGGTCTTTTTTTATTTTGTCACAAGATGTTGCTTGTGCCTTTGTAAATCTCTCGCTTTTCCAAGTTAATTAAAATTGAGTGAATTCGTAATTCTTATGTAGCACGACTCTTGGCCTTTTAAAAACGACATGGATTAAACAAAGACCAAACGTTGTTACCATTTGAAATTATTCTATCATGTTCAATGTATTTGGTAGAATGACTCCAAAGGAGTTATGTATGGATATTCTCGATCTAACCGTTTCTTTAGAAAAAGGGCGCCGCTCGCGCGGTCTTGTTCTTATCAACAATATGCCTGATATTCGTAGCGGAAAACGCGATGACTTCATGAGCGGGTTTTTCTACTTCAAAGGACAGAATTACTTGTTCCGCATTTGGGATAAGGATGTCTATGAAATCATCAACGAATTCGGTCCCGGCATTTATATCGCGGAGACAATAGGTTCTGATTACAATGGTCCTTATCTCACCGTCAAGACAATCGATGTTTATCCGGGCACAGACGTCACGCGAGACGATTTTCTCGGCGGTATCCCGCGAGAAGATTTGGAACAGAAACTTGTGACCGTCAGAGCGTGGCTTGACCGACTTGGCGCGACGGAGACTTGTTGGGAACTCGTAGATCGCGCGCTCGCCGATCCGAGTCTGGAAGACCGCTTCATGGTTGAAGGTGCGGCGATTCGCCATCACGACAATGTGTTCGGCGGCTTAGCGAATCATACGATCAAGATGCTGAATATCTTGAAAGCCGTTCTTGAAAATAACCCACCGCTTCGTGCGAGTACTGATCTCTTGATCTTTTCCATCTTTATGCACGATATCGGAAAGGTCTTCGAATACCGCAATCTCGATGTAGGAGAATTCTGGTACGCCAATCATCGCGTGCGAGGCATCGAATTCCTTGCCGCTCTCAAAGACGACATCATTCAGCGTTATGACGAATCATTTTATCGCCAAGTCCAATCAGTCATCGCCGGTCATCACGGGCTCTATGGCGATCGCCCGACGACTGTCGCCGCGACGATTGTCCACTTTATCGACGTGCTCGAAAGCCAGACGACCGAGCTCATCCGCGAACAAAACAATACGCCGGGAAGTAAAATCCGCCACCCCGATTTCGGCTTCCTGCAAGACATCCCGCTGGCGGAGAATGAAGCGTAACGACAAACCGTATCCCCGCGCTTGCCAGAGATGTATTTGAGAATCGTCAGGAATAGCTCTCGCGTCGCGAGGATGCAAAAAGTTTACCTGGGGCGTCCTTAAAAATCGTCAGGACTGTGGAATAAGTTCTAAACGACTACCGCAGGATCGCTCCGTCACAGACGTGATGATCGAAACAAAAAATTCAGACAAAAAGGGATCGCCCCGGTAACACCTCAGAGCCGGAGCGATCCCTTTTCAATTCAAAGCCTTTCGGCGATAAACAGTTAAATTGTTGCGAATGGTGCTTTCTGCGCCGATCTTTCGTCGGATCGCGGGATGTCTCACCTTCGCTTGTTCATTCGACTGAGATAACTTCAAAAAGTGTCAATCTCGTTTATGTCGTTTGAGTCGTGGCGTTACGACGTGGGTGTTCCGGATGGAGATTACGCAGGACCACTTCCCTTGACATCATTCTCGTCAAAGACATCACCACAGTTTGGACAGAACTTCGGAACCTTAGTCTGATCCTCCGGTTCCCATCCGCACTTATCGCACTGATACTGATATGCGACAGGTTGCTGTTTACCGCAGTCGTGACAGAACTTGCCCGTATTGGTAGCGCCGCATTCACATGCCCATTCTTCTTTCACCGGCTTTGCCGCGCCACAGTTGCCACAGAATTTGCCGGTGTTATCAGGTTTTTCACATTGACCACATTTCCAAGTAGGAACGGCCGACGCGACCATGGTTGATCCGGGAACAGGTGAATGTACGGTCTGAGCCGCGCCCTGTTGGAACAGCTGATTCGCCTGCCCGCCTCCGGCCATTTGCGCCATGTTCATACCGGCAAATGCCATAAAGGCACCGGCGCCTTCGTTCGCGGCGGCTGCGCGCATCGCGTCAGCCTGCGCGCCGACGAGTCCGGCGGCGGCCATCGTAGGATCGCGGAAAACGGCACTCTTCTGAAGCTCTTTGATGAGTTGTTCGTCTTCTTCGGACGCTTTGACGGATTGAATACCGACCGAAACGATGACGAGACCGCGCAAATTGCGCCACTTCTCTGTAAGAACCTCGTTCAATGCGGCTGAAATTTCTTCAGTGTGGCCGGGAAGCGCGCTGTAACGAATGCCCATCTCGGAGATTTTCGCGAAGGCCGGTTGAAGGGCGTTCATAAGCTCCGCTCTGAGTTGGTTGTCCATGCGATCACGCGTATATGGTTCTTCGACGTTTCCGGAAACATTCGTGTAGAACAGGAGCGGGTCCTCCACACGGTAGGAATACTCACCAAAACACTTGATCGCGATATCGACATCGAGTCCGATATTTTTGTCTACCACACGGAAAGGAACGGCATTGGCTGTGCCAAAGCGGTTGTTCATCATCTCCTTGAGGTTGAAATAATAGACTCGCTGATCTTTACCCGTGTCACCACCGAAGGTGAAGCGCTGACCGATCCGCTTGAATGTCCCTAGGATATTCTTTCCGAGCGGGCCGTAGAACAACGACGGTTCCGTCGATGTGTCATAAATGTACTCACCAGGTTCCGCGCTGAATTCAACAACCTTCCCCTGTTCGACAATGATCATACACTGACCGTTGTTGACGGCGACGACTGAGCCATTGGAGATAATATTCTCCTCGCCTCGGACGTTACTCGTACGTGAAGACGTGCGCTTCTGGCCTTTTTTTACAATGACGTTATCCGGCAAGGCGTCACTGTAGAAGAACTCGCGCCACTGATCGGCTAGTACGCCACCAATTGCGCCTCCGGCTGCTTTCAATAAGCCCATATTAATCTCCTTCGACTCATATTCTTTTATTATCAATCGACTGTCATCGTCATCTTCCTGCTTCTGCGACAGATATTAAAAGAGGAAGACTGCACGGCAGAATGCCAAGAGGCAAAGCCGATACAAGCGATGCGATTCATCCCTACAATTTTAACACATTCACTATAAGAATACGTGTATAGAACACACAGTTCTTCGCATAAACATTTTTCACCTGCGGCGTAAATCAGGTTACTTCGCGTTATTCAATCTTTTCAAAACGGCGCGCGCCGCATGGAGCCCTGAAGCGCCGGCTTGTGACAGCCCGCGTGTAATCCCCGCGCCATCGCCGATGGCGAAGAAATTGCGAAGCCCTGTTTCAAATTCATTCGTCAAATCGAGCCTGGCACTGTAGAATTTGACCTCTACACCGTAAAGGAGTGTGTCGGAGTTGGCCGTTCCGGGAGCTAAGAGATCCAAAACATCGAGCATCTCAATAATGTTATCAAGGTGGCGTTTCGGGAGTACGAGACTGAGATCCCCCGGTGTCGCGTCCAACGTCGGTTTTACAAAACTCTTCGACATCCTGTGATCGTTCGTGCGACGGCCATCACGAAGATCGCCGAGTCGTTGCACCATCACACCACCGCCGAGCATATTCGAAAGAGACGCGATATGTTTGCCGTAACGATAAGGCTCTTTGAAAGGCTCCGTAAAACGGTTGCTTACGAGTAATGCAAAGTTTGTATTCTCACTTCGCAACTCCGGATCGTCAAAGCTGTGTCCATTGACGGTGATGATGCCGTCAGTGTTTTCCGTGACAACATAGCCGTAAGGGTTCATGCAGAATGTACGGACAATATCTTTATAACCGCGCGTCATATATTTGAGTTTCGCTTCATACATCGCGTCTGTAATATCTTTGAAGACAAGGGCAGGCAACTCGACACGCACGCCGATATCAACCTGGTTGTTGATCAGAGGCAGTTTGAGCTCACGGCAGATGTTGCTGAACCATTCGGCGCCCGAACGCCCCGGTGCCGCAATCAAGATGTCGCACAAGACATCGCCAATCGTTGTTTCAAGCATGTAGCTATCGGGGATGATCCCGTTGACTTCAGGGATCACTTTGTTGTCTTTCATCGGATGAATCGCCGATACAGTGGTATTACAGGACAATTCGACATGCTCGTTCAGCCAGTTATATAACTTGATTAAGATTTCTCGGTTGTTTTCTGTCCCGAGATGTTTACAGCGGGCATTGAGAAGATGAATGTCGCAGGCGAGAGCGCGTCTGCGAATAGCCTCTCCGGCCTGCGTCTCCGTTGAATACCATTCACTTGTCGCTCCAAACTTTTGATTGACGGCATCAACATCGTGAATGAGCGAAAGCACCGTTGCCGCATCGAGATAATCTGTCAACCAACCGCCAAACTCAGTCGTCAAATTGAATTTCCCGTCAGAAAAAGCGCCCGCTCCACCAAAGCCGCGCATGATAGCACACGTTTTGCAATGAACACACGTGTTCACTTTGCCTTGAAGAATAGGACAATTTCTGGAAGCGATCGGCTCACCTTGCTCCAATAACAAAATATTTAGATCTGGGCGCTGAACGACAAGTTCGTAAGCGGCGAAAATGCCGGCTAAACCCGCCCCAATAATCGCTACATCTACTTTTTTCATATTGACTCCAAACCTGAGAAATCCTTACTGTGACAAGACACGCAGATATGATAACACGTTACACCATAGTATCAATCTCTTTACCTTCGAAAAAGGATAACTTCCGGCAAATGACAGCAATTCTCAGCAAATCCCGAGCAGTGTGCAGAAAACTAGCACTGAAATCAGGATTTTGTCTGTAGTTTGGCTGGGATTCTGAGTTCAGCACTTTATCAGTCTGTTTTCATGTGAAGAGTGCAGAGTCCCCTTCTTTTTCGAGTCGGACTTTTTGCCCGCACCCCCTATTTTTTTGTATAAGTGGCAATTTTAGCCAAGTGCTAAGCGACTCTTGGTCATTATTTCAACTTGTACAAATGCTTTTTTGGCTAAGTTGCAATTCTGGCCAGATTTAGGCAATTCTTGGCTACTATTTCAACCTGTCCAAAATGTTTTTGGATAAGTGAGATTTCTAGCCAAGATTTGGGCAAAAGTGGTCACTATTACAGCTTGTACAAAAACAGTTTGATTAAGTCCGTAAAGTGGTGTAAAAGGGTTCAATAAAAAGAGCCATCATCC
>CAZBOM010000073.1:0-4629 GCA_964493375.1 uncultured Mageeibacillus sp.
ATCGGCAACCTCATACGGCTCATCGCATTCAGATAAGAGCTGATCGATGTTGTCATCATCACGATTGCGGCCATGCCGAACCCCGGCAACATATGGCGAAGGATCGAAAAGAGCATCAGCACAATCGAAGGCAAGTAGTTGTTGACAGATGCGAACAGCGGAAGTCGAACGATGTGAACGACAGTGAATACCGCCAAGTATTTAACGGCCATGCTGTAGCGCTTTAACGCGATCATCCAGATGAAGGGTACGCACATCAAGATCCAAGAGAGAATCATCCATTGCTCACGAAAAGGTCGCGAAACCATCACCGTCGATAGGGCAAGGCTAACGGCGATTTTTGTCCGGACATTCATCGATTAATGACACCTGCTTTGCGAAAATGCTTTTTCGTGGCGCTTCGGCCGATATAAGCGCCGATCCATCCACCTGCAAAAGCGCCGACAAAGACGAGAGGGAATACCCATGTCTGCATTATGCTTCTCAGCTTCGTCGCGTATTCAGCGCTCATCGATGTTCCGACATAGCGGTAGAAATCATCGGCCGCGAGCAGCATTGGCAAAAAGGTTGTCGCGCATATAAATGAAAAAACCGCATAGCCGAGCGCGATCCACTTGAACGAGCGATAATGTCCGCGGCTGCAAATATAATCGGCTAACAGTCCAAAGACTAGTCCGCCGGCGATGCTGTACAACCCATGACCGGTGAGCGCGTAAAACGAACCTGTTATAAGTGAGAGGATCGAGATCATTCCAAATCGCCTGACTTTGCTCAGGAAGAGAAAGAAGACAGGTCCGGCGGCGATCGCGGCGACGAATGGAGCAAACGGATACAGAATCGGTAGGTAACCGATACTGCTGGCGATCGCGATAACAAACAAAACGAGCGCGGCATACAACCCTATTTGGATGGCATCTCGTGCTGTCAGTTTTTTAGATATGTTGGTGTTCTCTGTTTGACTCATAAGAATACCTCCTTCAGTTTCTTGAAATAGTCCTGCAGTTAGTAAAAACTAACTTAAGATAATAAGAAAGTGAAGCAACATGAGTACTTTCAAAAAACTTTTAGCCTACGCAGGTAACAGAAAAATATTGTTAGCTTTGTCTCTCATCGTGTCTGTTTTCGCTGCCATCTGTCAGTTTGTTCCTCTCTATTACATTCTTCTTGTATTGAGAGGTGTGATCGAGGGAGGACGTGTTGAAACGCCTCTTCATTATGCGTTGATGGCCGTGCTTTTTCTTGTGGTCGCGACACTGTTGACTTTCATCGGTTTGCTATTCAGTCACTTAGCGGCTTTTCGTGTAGAGACAAATATGCGAAAAATCGGCGTGACACGAATGCTTCGTGCCAGTTTTTCATTTTTTGATAAAAATCAATCTGGTCGTGTTCGCAAGACGATTGACAATAACGCCACCGATACACATACGCTTGTGGCACATTGGCTTCCCGATTTTGCTCAGGCGTTAGTTTCACCCATCGTTCTATTGGTTCTGTTCTTCGTGATTGATTGGAGATTTGGATTAGCCACACTAGTCATACTGCTGCTGTCTGTGTTCGCGATTATCAAAATGATGGGCGAAGTAAAATACATGAATAAGTACATGGATGCCCTTGAAGGCATGAACAATGAAGCCGTCGAATATGTTCGAGGCATGCAAGTCGTCAAGATTTTCAAGGCGACCGTACTTTCATTTCGAAATTTCCACCAGGCGATCAAGAATCACGCGTCGTTTGCTCTCAATTACGCCTTTACAGCGCGCAAGCCATATGTCATGAACAGCGTTCTTTTAAGCTCGTTCTTTTTGTTTTTTATTCCCCTGTCTATCGCGCTCATCACTGGTGGAAATGACGCGAAAACGATCCTTGTGACGGCCGTGTTCTATATGATTATTAGCGCTCAAATAGGGTTTGCCTTGAGCAAGATTATGTATATCGGAGAGACGTATATGATGGCGTCGCAGGCGGTTGAGCGCCTCGACAAGCTTTTCGTTGGCGCAGATGAACATCTCGTTCTTTCTACAGGTGATGAAGAGATGACGGATTATTCCATTGAGTTCGACGGCGTGTCGTTTTCTTATTCGGAGGAAGCCGAAGTGCTTCACAACCTCTCTTTTAAACTTGAAAGCGGTAAACAATACGCCCTTGTCGGACCGTCGGGAGGGGGCAAATCCACCGTCGCTAAACTCATCGCTTCTTACTACGCGGTGAGTGACGGCGCCATTCGGATCGGGGGTAAGCCGATCGAATCGTACTCAAAAGAAACGCGTATGAAGAATATCGCTTTTGTTTTTCAGAATGCCAAGCTTTTCAAAACGACGCTTTACGAGAACGTACAGATGGGAAGACCTGAAGCAACACGTGAGGAGGTTATGAGTGCGTTTCGTGACGCTCGCTGTATGGATATCATCGAAAAATTTCCCGATAAGGAAAATACGATGATCGGAAAAGAAGGTGTCTTTTTATCGGGCGGTGAGACGCAACGGATCGCGATTGCCCGTTGTATCTTGAAAAACGCCCCGATTGTCATTCTCGATGAGGCAAGCGCCGCGGCCGATCCGGAGAATGAATACGAGATCATGCAAGCGTTCTCAAATCTTATGAAAGACAAGACAGTCATTATGATTGCCCATCGATTGAGCAGTATTCGCCATGTCGATGAAGTGCTTGTGTTTGATGAGGGGCAACTGATTGAACGCGGGACGCACGAGGCGCTTTTGGCGCGGGGAGGGCGCTATCGCTCATTACAAGAAGCCTATCAGAAATCGAGCGAGTGGAGGGTCCATGATTAAGTTGATTCAAAAAGGGCTGGCCATCAGTCGCGATGGCGCCAAAGCCGTATTGCGCGCTTCCTTGGTGGGTTACCTCAACCAGATGTTTCTTTTATTACCAACGATGTTGTTCTTCTACTTCGCGAATGAGGTGATTAACTTTATTCAAAAAGGGACACCTATCACGCCGTGGTATATCTATGTCTCAATCGGGCTTTTGGTTCTCGCGATCAAATTTGGTCTCACACATTGGGATTATTCCGGTCTCTTTATCGCCACCTATCAAGAGAGCGAGCGGACGCGCATTCGTTTGGCGGAAAAACTAAAAGAGCTCCCGCTCTCGTATTTCTCAAAACGAGACATTGCCGATCTTTCTCAGAGTGTCATGCAGGATACGAACGATATTGAGAACGCGATTTCCCATGTCATTCCACAACTGATCGCGTTATTGATGTTCACTCTCACAGTCGGCATCGCGATGTTCATCCATGACTACCGGATGGGATTCGCCGTCTTGGGCGTCTTGCCGATCGCACTGTTGTTACTTTTCTTAAGCAGAAGATTCCAACAGAAGGGCGCGAGAGATTATTTTCTTTTTAAGCGCAGAGAAGCGAACGCCATTCAAGAGGCGTTTGAACTTCACGCGGAACTTGAGAGTTACGGACAAACGGAAAGTTGTGAGAAACATCTTCATGATCTCTTCCTGCAGGGAGAGAAAGAGCACTTGCGATCTGAGCTGAAACAAGCGATCCCCGTGAATCTGACGGCCATTGTTCTCAAGTTTGGTATGGGTATCACATTGCTCGTGAGCACGTATCTTTACGCACGAGGAGACATGTCTCTTTTGCAGATCATCGTGTATCTCGTTATGGCGAGCAAAATCTACGATCCGCTGAGCGGCATGGTGATGTTTTTCGCTCAACTTATATTTATCGACGCTCGCGTGAAACGTTTGAATGAGATTTTTGAGTATCCGTTATCGGATGGAGCGCAAGGGCTCACACCGGATGGTTTTGATATTGTGCTCGATGGCGTTGGCTTTTCATACGAAGAAGGCGTAAAGGTCATCGACAACGTCTCCTTTACGGCCTCACAAAATGAGGTCACAGCGCTTGTCGGCCCCTCCGGTTGTGGCAAAACGACGATCGTAAGGCTCATCTCGCGCCTTTACGATCATGACGTGGGCTCAATTCGTTTAGGTGGTCTTGACGTCAAGGAGATGGCGGTCGACGACTTGTTTTCATCTATATCCGTCGTTTTTCAAGAGGTTATATTGTTTAACAACTCGGTTCTTGAGAATATTCGTATCGGGAAAAAAGATGCGACAGACGAGGAAGTCTATCGGGCGGCGAGAATGGCGAACTGCGACGAGTTTGTTCGCGATCTCCCGGAAGGGTACCGGACGATGATCGGCGAGAATGGAAGTCAGCTGTCCGGTGGTCAACGCCAGCGTATCTCGATTGCCCGCGCGCTTCTAAAAGACGCGCCGGTCCTTCTACTCGATGAAATCAGCGCCAGCGTCGATGTCGAGAATGAACTTATTATTCAAGAAGCGCTCTCTCGTCTCATTAAAGGGCGCACCGTCATCGTCATTGCTCACAGGCTTCGAACAATCGAAAAGGCCGACAAGATTGTCGTGATGAAAGAAGGTCAAGTTGAAAGCATCGGCCAGCACGATGAGCTCTTAACGAATAGCGAAACGTATCGAAATATGGTGGAGCGATCACAACTTGCCAGCCGTTATACCTACTAACGGTGACACTATTTCACGACGGCAAACATTCGGCGACAAGACCTGCCCGCTTTCTTCGCTACGCGATGTCTGTTTCGAGACGGCGCACTACAACAAGGTAAGACCTGT
>CAZBOM010000073.1:4729-8800 GCA_964493375.1 uncultured Mageeibacillus sp.
CTTCGCTACGCGATGTCTGTTTCGAGACGGCGCACTACAACAAGGTAAGACCTGTCCATCGCCTTCGCTACGTCCGACGCTACTTCGCGACGGCAAACCATGCGGAGATAAGTCCTGTTGTCGCGAGATAGATAAGAAGCCCCGCGACGATGACGCCGCTGATGACAGCAAGAATGCTTTTTTTGAAATCCATATTCAAGATACTTGCGGCGAGTGTGCCTGTCCAAGCGCCCGTTCCCGGAAGCGGAATCGCGACAAACAAGAACAACGCGACATAGAGGCCGTGACCCGCTTTTTTCATCAACTTCTGTCCGCCTGACTCACCGCGTTTCAGAAAGAAACTGAACACCTTGCCGATGTATTGCTTGTCTTGCCCCCAGACTAATACCTTGCGGGCGAAGTAGAAAATAAGCGGCACGGGGAGCATATTCCCGACGATCCCAATGATCATGGAGGGGATGAGCGGTACGCTATTGGCGCTTGCGTAAATGACAGCCCCTCGGATTTCGATCAGGGGCAACATCGAAATAAAAAAGATCCAAAAATATTTTTTCGTCATACTAACTTGATCGAATCGCTTTGATTCGCGATTCTCTATTGTTTTGCAAATTCACCTGAAGACACATCACAGCCGTCTCGTTCAGGACAATGGTTGCACATGGAATAACCATTTTCGTCATCATGGCCTAGGAGAGGATAAAAGCCTTGTTCATGCTCGTCTTTAGAAGAGAAGTCATATTGCGCTTCGTTTGCCCAATGATGGTCATGTGAATCGTGTGCGCTATGGTGGCAGGCGTCGTCGCGGTGGACTGAGTCCCCATGGTGGCAGGAGTCGTCATGGTGGCCTGAGTCCCCATGGTGGCAGGCGTCGTCGCGGTGGCCTGAGTCCTCATGGTGGCAGGCGTCGTCACGGTGGACTGAGTCCCCATGGTGGCTATGATGTGCGTGAGTTCCTTCGACATGGTCATGTGAATGATGCCCATCACAGACAGGTTCATCTTGCCCTTGTCCTTGCAGTTCGAGAAGTTTTCCCAACGCAAATTCAGATAGAAAGACGATTTTAGTTGGCTGTCCGGCGAATGTCTCACCTTTTAGAATGACACCATTGCTCGATTCGGAGTATTCGAGTGGTAAATGTCTCAAGAATACTCGATCTGTTTTCTCGTCCTTAACGACTAACCTGACTTCATCGGCTGAAATATGGCTCAATGGCGGAAGATGCGATTCACGCTCAGCCAGTACGGAAGACAAAACATCCCACATCGCCACATGCAGATCGGTCGACTCTTCATCCATCGGAGAAATCTCCTGAAGCCATCGTGTGATTAATTCTTTCAATTGATTTAATTTTTCGTCCATTTTGCCTCACCCTCAAATTTATGTCTCTTTGTATTCCATTGTCTCATAAACAGCACAGATCGTCGCCCTGCGCGAGAAAATACAGCGATGAAAAGTCATGACTATGAGAGTCGGTTTCATTCTCTACTTCCTGATATTTCTGCCAGTACTCGCGTCCATGAGATGGTATATACAAACTGATCGACTAATTATTAAATACTAATCGCAGGCGATATTATACTGTTTTATCGAATATTATCCAAAAACAAGTCGCATGCAACCTCGCACGCAAACGGATCTTTTATAGGATAAATGGTTTCGAAATATTGTCATTTAAGCACTATATTACCATCTGGCTAAATCGCCTTAAAGGCACTTGTATCAGAGTATGTGGCGTTTTGTTCAGCTATTGGCAAACGGGCGCTCATTGCTTTCCTTCGATGAAACGTGTTGCGACAAACTTGACAATATTGATATAGAAATAGATTATATATTTATGAAGAAAGTCTAAAAAGTACAACCGTAGGATCTTCACACTTAGGAGGTGTCTTCCACATGAAAATGAAAAAAATGCATTTGATCATCAACGGTATTCAACGAGTACTGATTGTGGATCCCGAGAAATCGCTAGCCAGCGTGTTGCGCGAGCAATTGTTGCTCAGCGGCTGTAAAGTTGGCTGTGAGGCGGGCCAATGCGGAGCTTGTACCATTGTACTCAATGGCAAAGCCGTCCGTTCGTGTATCCACAAGATGAGTCGTGTCCCTGACTTTTCAGTCATTGAGACGATTGAAGGTATCGGAACGCCGGAAGACTTGCATCCGCTGCAAGTTGCCTGGATGGCCCATGGATGTGCGCAGTGCGGATTCTGCTCACCGGGATTCATTATGTCCGCCAAAGTTCTGTTGGAGGAGAATCCTGATCCGACGCGTGAGGAAATTCGCCGTTGGTTCCAAGTCCATCGCAATCTCTGCCGTTGTACAGGATACAAACCGCTCGTTGACGCCGTCATCGACGCGGCGAAAGTGATGCGCGGAGAACTCAAGAAAGAAGATCTCCTTTTCGAGCCGACAGACAACAAGATTATCGGCACGAAATTCGCGCGTCCGTCGGCGATCGCCAAGGTCACAGGTACATGGGATTATGGCGCGGACATCGCGCTGCAGATGCCTGAGGGCACAGCGCGTCTCGCGCTCGTTCAAGCGAAAGTCCACCATGGACTCATTAAGGGGATCGATTTCTCAGAAGCCGAGAAAATGCCCGGTGTCTATAAAGTCATCACGCACAAAGATGTCAAAGGCAAGAACAGAATTTCCGGTCTGATCACGTTCCCCAATAACAAGGGAGACGGTTGGGATCGACCCATTCTCTGCGATGAAAAAGTATTCCAATATGGTGACGCGATCGCGATTGTCGCGGCTGACACCGTCGAGCACGCCAAAGCGGCCGCCGAGAAAGTGGTCGTTGATATCGAAGAACTCCCGGCCTACTTAGACGCGATGAGCGCGATGGCTGATGATGCGATCGAGATTCATCCCGGCACGCCGAATATTTACTACGAGACAAACAATATCAAGGGTGAAGAAGTAGAGCCTATTCTCGAATCAGCGCCCTTTGTGGCGGAAGTGCATACGTACTGCTCACGCCAACCACACTTGTTCTTAGAGCCTGACTGCGGGAACGCCTACATCGATGAAGAGGGCAGACTGACCGTACACTCGAAGAGTATCGGTATCCACCTGCACCACGCGATGATCGTCGCCGGTATCGGTATTGAGCCGGAGAAACTGCGTCTCATCCAGAACCCCTCAGGCGGAACATTCGGATATAAGTTCTCGCCGACGATGGAAGCGCTGCTCGGCGTTGCCTGCTTAGCCCTTGATGGACGTCCTTGCTCGCTCGTTTACGACATGTATCAATCGATCACTTACACCGGTAAGAGATCGCCGGGATTCATGCACGTCAAGATGGCGGCGGATGAAGATGGTAAATTGCTCGCGCTGTGGGGCGATAACTACATCGACCATGGTCCGTATTCCGAGTTCGGTGACTTGTTGACACTGCGCGGGGCACAATACATGGGAGCGGGCTACGACATCCCGGCTATTCGGGGCGTGGGCCGCACCGTATGCACCAACCATATTTGGGGGAGTGCCTTCCGTGCCTACGGCTCGCCGCAGGCCTTCCTGGCCTCTGAAAGCCTCATGGATGAACTGGCCGAGAAGATGGGAGTAGATCCGCTGGAGCTTCGCTACAAGAATGTATATCGTGCTGGTGCCACCACTCCCACCGGTCAGACCCCGGATGCCTGGAGTTTCCCGGAGATGATCGATCTGCTGCGTCCCCGCTACCACGCGGCGTTAGAGAAGGCTCAAAAAGAATCTACGGCCGACGTCAAAAAGGGCGTGGGTGTCTCCCTCGGCATCTACGGGTGCGGCCTCGATGGTCCCGACTCTTCCGAAATGTGGGTGGAGCTGACCAAAGACGGTGTGACGCTTGGTGTTTCCTGGGAAGATCACGGCCAGGGGGCCGACATGGGCGCCTTGGGCACTGCGCACGAAGCTCTGCGCCCACTGAGTCTGCCGCCGGAGAGTATCAAACTGGTCATGAACGACACGGGCGTGACTCCTAATAGCGGCCCGTCCGGGGGCAGTCGCCAGCAGGTGGTCACAGGTAACGCCATCGTGAATGGGTGTCAGCAGCTGGTGGCGGCCATGAAAAAGACAGATGGGTCC
>CAZBOM010000074.1:0-8793 GCA_964493375.1 uncultured Mageeibacillus sp.
GCGAGTAGCCGTTCGCGTTGCGCGAAAAAATCACCGGTAAGAGGCACCAACGGCTCCTCCATCAGTGTTAATTTCTCGACTTCGAACGTCTCACGGATTGCCAACCCAAAAAGAAAAGCTTCACCGAGTTGCCGCGTTCGCGACTCCTCGCCTCGAATACAACAATCGACGTACAAGACTTTTGTCGCCATATAGATACCTTCCTATATTAATGACTGTATCGCCCGAACAACTCAAAAAGACGAGCTTTGAACGCCTCGCGGTCGATATCTGTCACCGCGAGATGTTCTCGCACTTCCATTTTTTTGTCGGAGTAAAGATCGGTCACTGTCTTGCCGTAGGTGAATTGACCCTTTGTCTCGACACGCACCCACGCTTGATGTGCCTCGAATATCGAGTCATCATCGGCGTAGAGAACGGCGGCTGGATCGTGGAGAATGACACCGGGGAGGTTGAACGACTGACCGTAGGCGAGCGCTCTCTGTAGACACCCGTGCGCGAATGTCGCCTGTGGCGAGCCGAGAGAGCCCAACTCATCGAGCTCTTTCGCTGTGAGATACGCTTTCATCGTCATGTCGAGCCCGCACATCGCCACCTGCACGCCGCAATCGAAGAGCATGTGAGCCGCTTCGGGGTCAGCCAAGATGTTAAACTCCGCCGCAGGCGTCGTATTGCCGCCCACAGCCGCGCCACCCATGATGACGATTCGCTTTAGCAAACTTGGGAAGTCTTTATACTTGGCAAGTGTTAGGCCGATGTTTGTCATCGGTCCGACAGCGATCAAGACAAGCTCCCCTTGATATTGAACGGCGGCCTGATACAGCGCGTCCCACGCGGGAGTTGACTCGACGTCGCGCGAAGAAGGCGGCAGGATAATACCACCCAGTCCATCTTCTCCGTGCACATATGACGCCGTAATCTGCTCGCGCATCATCGGCCGAGACGCACCGCGATAGACGGGATAGGATACGTGACAAAGATCGAGAACACGAAGTGTATTATCAGTTGTCTTATCGAGTTCGACATTACCGGCGACTGTCGAAACACCGACGACATCAAAGGCATCAAGCTGACAGAGGAGAAGCAGCGCGATGGCATCATCGACCCCTGTGTCACAATCAAACCATACGGGAATCTTTTTCATCACGATTGACCTCCACCATATGACGCGACGGCATCGATCAGAAGCTCGACGAACCCTTCACGATCAATACCCATAATGCAATTGACGTTCGGTTCTTGCTTCAGAATGCCTAGCCGATCGCCAACGGTCGCGCCACGAGAATAATCGCCGTGAAGCTCAACGTCAACGTGCATCTTCCGGAAAGTTAAGAGATCGGGGCGAACGATCGCTGTCACCGCGACGGCATCATGGACGGGCGCTCCCGCGTATCCTTTCACACGATGAAATTCATAGAAAAATTCGAGCCAGCCGGCGACGACACGCGCGACATTATTCCCAATCAATGCGATACGTTCAATATCCTCCGGCAAGATCAGGGCGCTCTCCGTGACATCAAGCCCCGCCATCGTGATGGGTAAGCCTGAGCGGAATACAATATCAGCCGCTTCAGGGTCGACGAGAATATTGAACTCAGCCGCCGGCGTCCAATTTCCTTTGGTGATTCCACCGCCCATCATATAGATGTGTTTAATCTTGCTTTTGAGATCAGGTCTGAGAAGCAGGAGTGACGCGACATTTGTCAGTGGCCCTGTCGGTACGAGAACGATCGGCTCATCACTCGTCTCCAACACTTTTGCCATCAAGACGACGGCGTCTTCGCTGGCCGGTTCACGCGATGGCTCTGGGAGAGCCGGCCCGTCAAGCCCCGACGCCCCATGTACATTTGGCGCGACAATCAAATCACAGAATAGAGGCTTCCTTCGACCTGCCGCAAGCGGAGCATCCAACCCGATCAATGCCATAATACGTCCGGCGTTGTATGTCGTTTTCGGAAGCGTCTGATTGCCGGCGACCGTCGTGACGGCTCGAATATCGAGCTCCTGGCGTGTTTTTGCCAGAACCCACGCGATCGCGTCATCGTGCCCGGGATCACCGTCAAGAATCACAGGGATTTTATTCATTCAAACTCCAACTCTCATCGTATCTCTTTGAGTTATGGCGAACTCTCTATGCACGCAACATGAGCTTGCGACAAAGAGATCGCCATAACAACGAACCTGTCAATATTTTGTCTATAATTTCTCTTTTATAGGCTTTAACTGATGTCGACGTGCTCTGCGTTTAATACTCATGGCGTAGAGAACGAGAGCGATGATCGTGACGAGATAAGGGATCAACTCGATTAAATAGTTATAACTCGCCATCCCGCGAAGTCCGGACACTTTTGTTTTCATGGCTTGTGCCAGACCAAACAGGAGCGACGAGAACATCGCGCCGACCGGCTCACCTCTGCCCATCGCCTGAGCGGCTAAAGCGATAAAGCCTCGCCCCGCGACCATCCCTTGGTTCCAGCCTTGCGAGTAGTACATCGACATGAACGCGCCGCCTAAACCGGCGAGCGCACCGGATAGCATAATGGCGATATACTTCATCCTCATCACACTGACGCCGACGCTCGACGCGGCGTTTGGATTTTCACCGACAGCGCGCATTTTAAGTCCGAGCGGTGTTTTATAAAGAAAGACGCGGATGACAATGACAAGAATAAAAGCCAAATACGTCAAAATAGCGTGACCTGACAGAACCTCGCGGAGAACGGGAATTTTGTTGATTAACGGGATATCGATCGTAGGGATCAATATTTTTGGCGACACAAGTGCCCCTGTATTTCCACGCAGCCCCGTAAACATATTGAGCAGAAATATCGTTCCACCGGCGCCGATCATATTGACGGCAATACCGGACAAGATGATGTTTGTCTTTAGTTTGAACGAGAAAAATCCCATCATCAAACCCAACAGCAAGCCGACGAGCATCGCGCCAAGCACGCCCAGCACCCAGCTCTGTGTCCAATATGCGATGAGAAATCCGAAGAGAGCTGAGATCATCATCATGCCCTCAAGGCCGATGTTGACCACGCCTGCTTTTTCGGCGACAACGGCCGCCAGAGCGGCGAATAATATCGGGGCGGTAATTCTTATGATGGCAAACAGAAAATCAGCGCGGAAAATCGATTGAAATAGTTGCTCAAACATGGTCATTCTCCCCTTCTATCGCCTTGAGTGATTCCATGCGCTTCAAATCCTCGCGAGTCGTCTTCACGACGAGCTTTTGTCGGAATCCCGATAAGAACTGTTCTGCCGCGAAGAACAGGAATATAGCTGCTTGAATGATATCGATCATCTCACTCGGAACATCGCTGTGCGTCGCCATCAGTTGGCATCCCTTATTAAGATAAGCGAGGAAGAAAGCGGCGAGCGGCACAGCCGCCGGATTGTTCTTTGCCAAAATAGCGATAGTGATTCCAGTCCACCCATAGCCTGGCAACTCGCGCCACAGGAATGTATTAAATCGTCCGAGAATCTCAATACTGCCGCCCATTCCGGCCAACATGCCGCCAATGACAGAAGACAAAACAATCGTCCCACCGACATTCATCCCTGAATATAGTGAGAACGATTCATTGATGCCGATCATGCGAATGGCATACCCCCATCGAGTCCGATACATGAAGAGCCAGACGAGTAACGCAATAAAGAGCGCGAAGACAAAGCCCCATGTCAACTTACTGTTACCGGGAACAAGTGCGGGAATCTTCGCCGAGTCTAGAAATGGATACGTCATCGTCGCGCCTTTAGAGCGGTCGGCAAAATGATAATTGAGGAAATGAAGCACGACATACAGCATGACGAAGTTGAGCATTAAGCTCGTGACCATCTCGCTCGCACCTAATTTAACTTTGAGAAGGGACGGAATCAACATGATCAATCCGCAGACCATCGCCGCGATCAACACACACACAACGGCGTGTAATCCCGTCGCTATGTTCAGGTAGATGCCGACGAGCGAACCGACAAATCCTCCGACGAGCACACATCCTTCCGCTGCCAAGTTAAATTGATTCGCTGAGAACATGACACACACAGCGAGCCCCGTGAAGATGGTCGGTATCATAGCTGCGAGTACTTGATAGAAATTTTGTGTATTAAAGGCCATTTGCCCACCGTGAAAGCTCACGAATGGTCCGACTAACAAATATTTCAATGCCGTAAACGGTTCTTTCGAGCTGAGGAAGATGAAGATCGCTCCGACGCCGAGCGCGAGCGCAATCGCGGCAGCCCCTCGTACAAACCCGAAGAGAATCATTCTTTTATCACGCATGACATGCCCTCCTGATCTCATCGTCGCTCTGACGTTTCAGCCCGAGCATGTATTCACCCATCATGATGTCGTCCCATTGTCCATCATCGAAATAACCGGCGATCTGCCCGTTAAACATGACGATAAGCGTGTCAGACAATTCCATGACTTCATTTAAGTCGGCTGAGACGAGAAGTACGGCGGCGCCGGCGCGCGACAACTCGACTAATTTCTTTCTGATCAGCTCAGTGGCTCCGACATCAATACCGCGTGTCGGCTGATCGGCAATAATGAGAATCGGATCGCTCGAGAATTCACGCGCCACAACGACTTTCTGGATATTGCCTCCCGATAACATGCCCACTTCTTGTGTGCGCGATTTGCAGAGCACCGCGTAATCAACGATCAGTCGATCACTTTCATCGTGGATTGATTTCATGTTGAAAAGCGGACCCTTATTAAATCGTTTAAATCTGTATCGATCAGAGATGACGTTCTCCTGGATATTGGCTGTATGAGCGATACCGAAAGTCATGCGATCCTCGGGGACATACGAGACACCCAACGTCCTAATCTGCGCTTGCGGAAGTCCGATGAGAGATTCTCCCGAGACTTTCGCGTTGCCCGATTCAGGCAGCTTCAGACCGAACAAAATATCCACGAGCTCGCGCTGCCCATTGCCTTCGACGCCTGCGATTCCTACGATTTCACCGCTTCGCACGGCAAACGACACGCCATTGAGCATCCGCTTGTCCCACTCGTTGACATAGTGCAAATCTTCGACACAGAGAATCGATTCGCCGGGAGTCGCCTCGCTCTTTTGAACTTTTAAAATGACGTCACGCCCGACCATAAGTTTCGAAATCTCTTGTTCGGAGATGGACGCTGTTTCATACACGCCGACCGATCGACCGGCGCGCATGATGGTGATGCGATCCGTCAATTCTTTGATTTCTTTTAACTTGTGAGAAATAAAGATGATCGTAAAGCCTTGGTCTTTGAGATTCTTCAGTTCTTGGAATAACTCGACTGTCTCCTGTGTCGTTAAGACAGCCGTCGGTTCATCCAAGATCAAAACGCGCGCTCCGCGGACGAGGGCTTTCAATATCTCAACTTTTTGCTTCATACCTACGGCGATGTCAACAACAAGCGCGTCAGGTTCGACATATAAATTGTATTTTTCTGAGTATTCACGCGTGAGTCGGACGGCTTCTTTATAATCGATAAAGAGACCGCCTTTTTTCGGCGTCATACCGAGAACAATATTCTCCGCTACTGTCAAGCTTGGGACGAGCATAAAGTGTTGGTGTACCATGCCGATCCCTTTACTTATCGCCGCGAGCGGTGATGATAAATGAACCTTTTCATCATTGAGATAAATATCTCCGTCTGTCGGTTGCTCCAGCCCGAAAAGAATTTTCATCAAAGTTGATTTCCCCGCGCCATTCTCACCAATGAGCGCGTGAATCTCTCCTTTTCTGACTGAAAAATTGACATCGCGGTTCGCAGCGATTCCGTTAGGATAGACCTTTGAAATCTTTTCCATCCGGACAACGAGTTCATGATTTTCCATGCGATTCGCTCTCCCGTCTCCTCTTTATTCTGAACGCCATATGTTAATGATAAGCGAAAGGGACCCGCAAGCAGATCCCCTTCTTTATCATTCACTGATCACTGAAAGTACTAATGCGTTGCAGAACTATGGCTGCATGGAATCGCGCAGTGCGACCACTCCATTCGTGTCATCGCCGATCGCCGAAGGGACAACGACCTCTTTGTCGCGGATAGCTTTCTCAGCGGCGAGAACTTTATCCTGGACATCTTGTGGCGCGATCTTCTTGAAGTTTTTGTCTGAAACAAAACCGACGCCACCCTCGGCGAGTCCTAGATTGACCTGTGTGCCCCAGTAGGTGCGACCGGCATCCCACTCATCAATGATCCAGACGAGTGAATTACCGATATTTTTGAGACCCGATGTCAAGGTAATCGCGGCAAGCTCGTCGGAAAGTGTCAGCTCTTGGTCGGAGTCAACGCCGATGAACCAGGCTTTACCGGATTCGAGCGCTGCTTCGGCTCCGCCATTACCGGACAAACCGGCGACGCCCCAGAGGATGTCACACTTGTTGTCATTGATCATACCGAGGCCCATCTCCTTCGCAGCTGCCGTATCAACATAGCTGTTGACGTAGCGCGTATCGACTTTAACCTCAGGGTCGGTCGCCTTGACACCTGACAGGAAACCATACAGGAAGTCATTGATAACGGGGCTGTCGATTCCACCGATGAAACCAACGACCTTTTCGGGGTTGATGTTTTTGACATCTGTCTTCGTCGTCATCGCCGCCGCATAGACACCGATCAAGTAACCCATGTCATTTTGCTTATAGCTGACGTTGACAACGTTCTGATTCACGCCCACATGTGTCGTATCGTCATAGATGAGATACTTTTGGTCAGGGTACGCCGTGGCTGTCTCTTTCAAGAAATCAGGCATCTGATATGTCCCGCATACGACGAGATCATAAAGTTTGCTCTCCGAGACTTCATTCAAGTTCTCTTGCCACTTCGGTTGATCAGCATCGGTACCGCCCATTTCAATCGTTTTCAGGGTAATGCGTCCGGCTGCCTCTAGTTCTTTAAGACCGGCGTTCGCCGAATCAAAGAATGATTTATCTCCGAGGTTTCCGTTCACAAGGTGAACCACGCTGTAAACCTTCTTGTCTGGATCTGTTTTGCCAGGCTCTGTTTTGTCCGGATCTGCCGGCTTCTTGTCGCACGCGACGACGGCAAACACCATCAGCACAACGAGCAGAAATGCAAAAATTTTTCTCATATTCTCACTCCTTAGTCATTCGCAAAGCATAGAACACTGCCCATTGATTACACAGTGTTCATTTATAATTGCTCACGTTTACATCTATTTTATCGATTCTACTGTGCAAAGTCAATAAAAATTGACTACAGAGACAGGCCTCATAAGAGGCGGCTGGTTTGTGATAAATTGAGCTTTATGAACAAAAGGATTTTATTCAGATGGCGGCGTTATCTTTTTCTCAAGTCTTCTAACTGAGACGATACGTGACGCAAGTTCGCGCGCTCGACTCGATTCAAGGTCGATCAGCCGAAGTGCTTGTTGGTTTGGAAATGCGATGAGAAGTTGTTGATCTTCGACGCATATAGCGACCGATTCGATCACCGCCGCGTCATCTTTTTTGTGGAAAAAGAGCAGATCGCCCTCTTGGAGTTCTGATAAATTCTTCAGACCGTCCTCACCCGTCGAAAGCGAGACAGCTTGACCTTGTGATGAGAGCGGACCAAGCGTTCGCGGCAAATCTAAACCGTTAAGTCGTCCGGCGATAAATATGGCGCCTTCCGGACTGATGCCGCGCGTCGTCACACCACCCGGAATAATCGGGCGGTTGAAAAAAGCCATCAAAGCCGAAGTGAATTGTTGTTGAAAATCATCGGCGATGACCTGTCCATCGGGTTCAAGGAGAAGTACGCCCGTTGAGTTAATCCAGCCGGTCTTTCCTTCCGGGAGCTTCACGCGCAAAAGATCGGCGTTCCTATAATCGGCGTAAAGGATTGTTCCCATCGGAGCCTCGACAAGCAATGACCCGCTTCGGGCGTGACTCATGACGCGCTTCATAGGCGTACGCACGACGACTTTAAAGAGAGAGCTCGAGAGCGATAGCGACATTAAATCAGCGCTCAGATGAGCTCGAGACATATATCCTTCCGTGCCATCGTCAAGTTTTATTTTGATCATCGTCCGATGTTCCGTGTCGACCATCGTGACGCGTTCATTCAAAAGAGCCTCCCCGATGCGAACAGCGTTGGAATCGGTCGAATCAAACAGCGGCGCCGATGACACTTTCACGACGGCTGTATTTCGTTCAACCGGTTCGCCCGTCTCCGATGGATTTGTCGTCACAGGGTTAATCGGTATCGGTTGATTCTGTTTCTTCTCGATGAATCTTGGGATGATGATGAACAAACTCGACATCAATGCGAGAAAGACGACTAATGCGACAGCCCAAGGCGGCAAACGCTTCTTTCGAGAATCGATATAGACCGGTTTTTTCCGGAGATTATCTTCATCATCGGCATCGAGTAGTCCCGGCACATACCCGGGACCGCGTTGAATCGAGATTTTTTCTTTTGTTTTGGGCGAGCTCGATTCCTCGTGTTGAGCCGGTTGTTGCTCGATATGCTTATTCTCATCATTCATCAGCACAACCCACCCCATTCAAAGAACTTCGCGACGTTTCGCTCAAGCTTGACTCCATGACACAAAAAGCGATCGCAAAATCATTCTCGTGTGAAATACTGAGCGCTATGGAAAGGCCGCCCAAATCAGTGAATCTCACCATCGCCGCATCTTTTAGAATGACAACCGGCGCGCCCACATCATCAGATATAATTTCAATGTCTTGAAAGGTGATGCCATCGCGCCCTATCCCCGTCCCCAACGCTTTCGACACGGCCTCCTTCGCAGCGAACCGACCGGCGAATCGACGCACATCATC
>CAZBOM010000075.1:0-4359 GCA_964493375.1 uncultured Mageeibacillus sp.
AAACAGATGCCCGCACCGATATCTACGGTCTGGGAGCGACGCTCTACCATCTTGTCACCGGTATAAACCCCGGCAATCCCCCGTATGAAATGAAGCCGATCCGATCGGTTAACCCGCGACTGTCCGCCGGTCTTGAAAATATTCTTCTCAAATGTACGCAGCGAAACCCGGAAGATCGTTACCAGCAGTGTTTCGACCTGCGCTATGCGCTGGAACACTACGAGAAAATCGACGATCGTTTTCGAAGAAAACAGAAGAGACGTCTGTTGGTATTCTCTCTCGCGGTATTGGTTTCACTCGGACTTCTCGTCGGAGGTTTTTGGACAGGACGTGAGTCGCTCAAACTGGCGAGCGATTATTATGAGCAGAAACTAACCGAAGCGGAGCAATCAACTGACTACCAGAAAAAGCTCGAGCTTTATGAATTATGTATCGATATGAAGGGCAAGGGCGGCGTCACGGATGCCTATCTCGGCTTAATTCAGTTGTTCAAAGAAGGAGACGCTCGCTTTACTGTCGAAGAGGCCAATGTGCTGAACAGGCAGATTAAGGCACACGAAAAGGAATTAAAGGAGAATCCCGGCGCTTACTCAGACCTTAGCTTCGAAGTCGGCAAACTGTTCTGGTACTACTACGACTATGGGATCGAAGCGGGCGATAACCAAATTGCGCGTATGAAAGGCGCGATTAGCTGGTTTGATGACGCAGTGCGCTACGCCCCGGAAAAGACGGAAAAGACGACGATGGGGACGGTTTACGCGGCGATCGGTACCTTTTATCGCGATATCGCTATAAAGACCATTGAAGGTGTTGACAAAGGTCTGTACAAACCTTTTTTCGATCAGATGAAAGAGTTGATCGGAACGGTCGCGGCGAGTGAAGAAGAGAGCGAGATCGTTCGACTCGAACTCCTCGAACTCAGCAGAAGCGCTATTCAGCAGTACGCGGGAAGATTCAAGGCGGACGGCGTAGGAAAAGGTGACATGCTGGAAATGTGCGACAAGATCGATCAGATCAGCGAGGGTCTGACGACGACGATGCAGAAGACAGCTGAGATGAAATCGGATATCCGCGACCGGCTTAGTGAGACACGGGACGCGGTACAAGCCGTTTTTGTCGGCGAGGGAGGGCTTGAGATGTCATTTGAGCAACTAAAAACAATTTCATTAGTGCTTTATTGCGGCGCCGGCCTGATGTTCTTGCTCGCTGTCATCTCATTCTTTGCGTTTCGGATTCCACAGGCGATCAGCTTTCTGACAGGGACACAGGAACGAAAAGAGGTCGCAGCGCTTCGCAAGAGCGGCGCTGCCTCTGTGGAGAGCGTCAGCGCTTCTCGCATGGAAAAGAAACACATGGAAAAGTCCGGTAAAGGTGATACATCCCGCCGTGACAGCGCCGGTGAGAAGCGACAGGCGGTGACGGAGAAGATCACGACGGAAGAGCTGCCGGACGCCTCCGGACCAAAAGAAGCAGTCTCTTCTCCTGTGTTCCAAGCGCCATCCCACGAGCCACCATTCTCAGAGTCTCAGCGAGCGCCATCACGCTCGGAGTCTCCAGAGAGCCTCCTCGTGCCGCCGGGAAGAGAGGAGACGCCGAGTGCGGCCACACAGCTGTTATCGCCCACGCCGGACGCTGTGGAAGAGTCTCCCGTCCGCTCTATGGAGTTACAACAGGAATTCGAACTGTATTTTTACGCCAGTTCCATTCCAGTCGAATAGGCTTCAACCAACGTACTGCCCGTACGAGACGATACAATATTGATTCAGCTAGGCTTCGGATCGCGACGCCGCAAGCTACCATAAGGAGAGCAACCCTATGAAAACCCGCAGACATCTTGTATGGATTACTACTTTGCTTGCGGTGGTTGCCTGTGTGACAGTATGTTTTAGCGCGTTGACAAGAGCCGATAATGTTGACATCGCAGATCGTGACTCTGTGGGACTTCCGACCGAGCGACGGCTACTCGTCTCCAGCTTGCTCCCAGAGTCTCCCGTCGTGGTCCAAACTCCCATGGTCCCTAAAATCATGGTGAACACGAAAGTGACAGTTACCTTTGACAACCATAACGCTACCGGCGGAGAATACTACGGAAAATCGCGTACGGCAATGATCCAGATAACGGATAGGGATTTCAACCCGAATGATTTTTATATCGGCGTCGAGTACTCTCCTTATTATTTTCAAGATTATGGCCCCATTGAACGGAAGAATGTCACGTTCAGTCCTGTCAGCGGTCAGGCAGATACATACAAGGGCACGCTCACCTTCTCAACGAATGGACGCTATATTCTAAAAATAGAGTGAATAAACAAGGTTACCAAGACGCCTATATCTTATGCAGAGAGTTTTACGATTGACAGCGTCGCTCCTGTCATATCGTTGACATTCGATAAAGAGAAGGAAGAAGGCGGGTTTTTTTCTGGTGCGGTGACAGGGACACTCAATGTCACAGAAGTTAATTTTGACAGAGAAATGGTAAAAGTCTCTGTGAAACAAAAACTTCCCGGGCAAAGTGAATTCAAAGAAATCTCAACCGGCAGCTCTTTCGAGAAGATAACGGAGACCACGTTTGCCCAGACGATCCCTTTCACTGAAGAAGGAGCCTATTCGGTTGATGTAACCTATGAAGATCATGCCGGGAATGCGGCGACGCCCTTCCATCAAGAATTCTTTATTGACTGGACGGCCCCCTTGCTGGATGTTCAGTTCGATAACAACGAACCTGTCACATCGAATTATTACAATCAACTCCGAAAAGCGACCATCGTGGTAGACGAAGCGAATTTCGATCCTGGATTAGTGGCTGTTACACAGAGTGCTAGCCAAGGCGGCGAGGTCATTGAACCGCCTGTCATAAGCGACTGGCAAAGTGACGGGAGCAGGCATACCGCGACGATCTCCTATGATAAAGACGGAGAGTACTCTCTTGCGGTCAGTTGCAGCGATATGGCCGGCCGTCAGACGGAGCCCTTTGCTGAACAGACGTTTTTGATCGACACAACACCTCCTGTTTATACCGTTACCGGGATCACGGCAGACGAAAAGGGGCAGGGGGCGATTGCGCCTCTCATCGAGTTTAGTGATCCGAATCTCTTACCGGAGAGCGTGGATATTCAACTGTCGGGACTGCGCCGCGGAATCATCCTGAATATAAAGGAAATGAAAACGGAGTCTACAGGCGGGCATGTGGAGTACCATGAGTTCCCGAGCTCGCCGGAGATGGACGACCTGTATACGATCACGGTGAAGATAACCGATAAGGTGAACAATACGACATCGGAGACGATGCTGTTTTCCGTCAACCGATTTGGATCCATATACGAATACAGTGATGAGACGAAAGCGCTGGTGAGGACGTACGTAAAAACGGCGCCGGATGTCGTTGTGACAGAGACGAATGTTCTCATGCTGACGTCGAACCATGTGACGCTGTTCAAAGACAACCGCTCCATTACACTGGCAGAAGGTGTCGATTATAGCATTGAACGGGGCGGAGAGGACGGTCGTTTTTACCAGTATGCTTACCGAGTATTCAGTGCCAATTTTGAAGATGACGGCCTGTACCGCCTGATTATCGGATCCAAAGACAGTGCCGGCCGCGTTTCTGAGAATTCAGCCGGCAACGGAGAGATGGATATTAGCTTTATCGTTGATAATACGGCGCCGATCGTATCCTTTCTCAATCTCGAAGCGGGAAAAACTTATTCAGCCAGCGAGTACGAGACTTATTTTTCTGCCGACGATAACGTGAAGCTCTCCGGTGTTATACTTTATTTGGACGGAGATAAGGTTAAAGAATGGGATTCGCGCGAGATCGAAAAGCTGATCTCCGACAAACAGGATTTTTCGTACACCGTCAAGGGTGACTCAAACGATGCCCACCATTTGCGCGTTGTTTGCGCTGATGCGGCAGGTAATCAGGCGGAAGCGGAAATATCCGGTTTCTATGTGACGACAAGTCGAAGGGTGAAGATGATGAATAGCGAACAGTTCAAAATAATTCTCTATGTGATTTATGCACTGGTAGCCATTCTGTTGGTTGCCACGGTCATTCTGTTTCGTGCGGTTCGGAAGCAGAAGCGTCAGAAAAGCGCTCAGGTGGTAACGCCTATCTATCCCGGCGCTCCGCATGGTATCCGAACGCGACGATGCCGACCGCGGGTTCGACGGTGGAGAATCCGTATATATACCGCGGAGATGGCAGTGGAGCCCCACCGGAAACTTGGGAAAACGCGATTCAGGCAGATCGTCCCATCACCAATCAGCTGTATAACCAGTCCGATATACCGCCATACAGTCCGGGACAGAGAGGCGGGCAAGAGCCCGAAGCGTATGACCCTTCAAAGCTAAATTTCGGGG
>CAZBOM010000075.1:4369-8653 GCA_964493375.1 uncultured Mageeibacillus sp.
TTCTCTCGAAGCCGCAACCGAACGAGACAGTAAAACTTGACGAGCCAAGAGACTGATAGACGAAATGATCACTGAATCAACGTGATTTAGTCGCCTCTTTTCAACACGAGGAGCCAATCAGTCGAAAGAGCCTCAACTTCCAAAAACCCTAACTTAATCACGTGTTCATATTTTTCAGGTCGATAGGTGATTGCTTTTCTCAAAACAATGTATTCGGGCAATTGACGTGGTTTATCCCAATCGTAGTAGTCAAAATCGTAGAGCTCTTTAATATCCGCCATATGCAATGTCAAAAAGGTATCAGCGATGACAATGTGATCTCGCGGTATCTTCTTGAGAAGCTCTAATCTCTCCGGATAGAGTCGAGCCGCCTCTTTTGCGCCAACATGACGGAACGGTTGCGATTTTTTCTTTAGTAAGAGACTGCTTTGCGTCATAGAGGCGATGATAGCGAGCAGCAAGAGAAAATTGACAATCGTTTTCGTCGAGCGATTGTTTATCGGATGCGGGAATGATTTTCGCCTGATGGTTATGTGTTTCAAGGAAGGAATAGCCTCCGTCAAGATCTGTTCTTTCGTTAACGCATGTAAATCATCGGCTGCCTCGGATCGATTGTCAGCATAGGTTGTGAGCGCGAGCAGGAATAAAAAAATGTAGCTTCCATAATGGTATTGAAAATCGATATCATATTGATAAAGATAGTTACTCATCAAGTTAATCACGATGAGGGGAATCCAGAAAAAGAGTCGGTGAAACTTCTTATTCAATAAAGGTATGAATCCCGTTGACGCTAGAGCCATCAAGAGAAAACCCATTTTTGCTCTGACAAAAATAGTCTCAATAAACAAGGTCCAGTTAAGCAATACCGTCGGTATGATTGAAAGAATCCCCCACTTAGGTATGCCCGTAAGGTTGTCGAATCGACCTGTCATGGCGCCCATCCCTTGGTTTGACAAGTAATGAAGCGCGAATATAAACCAACCAATACTGATGAGGAGCATTGAGATAGCGAGAATAATCGATGTCCGTGGTTTGAAACTTGTCGATTTTCTTTCATGACGTCCGAAGAACAGAAATAACGAAATCACGACGAGATAGAGAAAAGCGTCTTCCTTTACCATCATGGTGAGTAGAAAAGAAATGATTGTCCCGGCTATTTTCCCTTTAGCAATAAAATACACGGTGAATAACAAAAGGGGTGCGAGTAGAACATTTTCATGAAAATCATAAAAATTGCTGAAAATGATTCCCGGCAACAGTAAATATAGAGACGTCCAGATCAGGCGAGCTCTTTGACTCAACCCGTAGTGTTTAGCGAGCCAGTACACTGGAAAGGCGCCGTATGCTGTGAGTGCAATTTGTGACAACTGGAGGGTGAAAGGGTTCGGGAATAATTTAAAAATAGGGAGCAGCAGATACAATGCGGGCGACATGTGAACTTTGAAGTGCGAGAGCAACACATCGCGCTCAAGCGTGGTCAGTGGTAGTCCCGACCGGCTCATGTAATGAAACATCTGAGTGAAGATACCCATATCATAAGTCGATGACGTGAGCGTGCTGAGACGCATGGTTAGGATCCAGCCGGACCACCCGACATGAATGATGAGAGCAACGAGCAATAGCACACGATAGTTAAACAAGGGGATCTTCTCGACTACGGAAAATCTTTTCATTTTTATTTTATCAAGCGACCACCAAGCGAACGTGAAGATAATAATCGGAGAAAATAGAAGAATACCAATGGCTGTTTCAGTAGAGATCATGGGGAAACTAGGTAGAGCCTTAAAATATTCGGGATGATGACTACCATGTTGCATGAGCAACATAAAAAAGCGAATAGCAAAAAAGATAAATGTGTATGGCAAGATGTAAAGCTTTGATTTTGTGTAAATAGTAAAGCCAATACTGACTAGGATGACTCCAAGGACGACACTGGGCTGAGCTGTCGTTAAAGACAATACGATTCCGTAAACAAACCATGCAACAAGTGTCAAATTATTAGCGATCCATTGTATTTTTCTTCGAGCGATCAGAATGATGAAAAACAGAATAAGAAAAGCTGGGATAACGACAAGATAATGCGATTTTGTTATTTTCTCTGTTTGTGAGAAATTAACATGATGTCCGCAGATCATGATTAAAAGTGCATGCGCCAAAAAAAATGCTTGCAGAAGTACCGAAAAAATATCTGCTACAAACTTACTTGTTATATATTGACGCATTCTAAATTGACCTTTCACCTGCTATTTCCAATCGGATTAGAGATCAACATGTAAAGGTAGCTAACAATACTCAATTATCAGAGCCGATCGTAGGTTTTTCCGTGTCATACCCGAGAGCGTAATAGTGATTGTTATTGAATTCGAATGGCTTGATTATATCGAGTTCGAGCTTTTCATGAGCTCGTAAAGAGCGTCCATTAATCCGGTTGATAAAAGTGACGAGGATCGGATAGCGTTTATTCATCTCACGTCTTGAAAACTCAAAAAGATTTGGGAAGGTCGATGTAGACCGATATTTCTTATCGACACATATGGGCCCATATTGGTATGAATTGATAGTGTCTAGTGTGACTCCCATATAGGTCATGCTGGGTAGATCGGCTATCATGTGTTGAAATAAAGGCCATTGCGACCAATAATCCCATGATGCGGCCATCGCGTATCCCACGACCTCCCCACCTTCTAATGCGATCGATAGACCATTCTCATCTTCGATGAGAGCACGAAATTGATCTGAAGTAAAGAGTGTCGTGACGAAACCATCCGGTCGATCTTCATCAGAAATTGTGCTGACATGGTAACGTTGCTGCAGTTTTTCAACACCGGGAATGTCCTGTATTGTCGCTAATCTAAATTCCATACTGTTTATCCTCTTTTCAATCATGGCGTTCACTCAGATCATTGTATCAAAACGATGAGCATCGTGATTCATTGAAGAATTCAAGAAATAGGTAAGAAAATAGTTAAAATGCGTATCAAAAGCGTTGTTTTATGCTTCCTGAGTTGTATAATATAAGAAATGAAGATCGGTCATCATACCGATTGTTCATCTGCCTACAGGCAATTGAAGGAGGTTTGTCATGGCCTATTGTAAAAATTGTGGTAACTCCATAGACGGGGTGCCGGGTGGCGGGAATTGTCCGTATTGCGGAACAGTTGTTGCGCCCATGGCTCCGAATGCGTCACCGGGACAAGGAGTACCGCCTCCGCAGCATACTCAGTATGCAAATCAAGGTGGTGGACCGGCCCCCCAAGGGTTTATGAATACCCCTGATTATTCCGGTCAATATTCTCAGCAAGATATTGAACAGAATAAGGGAATGGCGGTTCTTTCGTACCTTGGTTTGTTAGTTCTTATTCCGCTACTCGCTGTTAAGGATTCGAAATTCGCTCGTTTCCACGCCAATCAAGGACTAGTGCTCCTATTGTTTGAAGTGGGATTTGTGATCATTGTATCGATCCTCCAATGGATCTTGATCGCTATTTCATGGAGACTTTATTTCCTCGTGACGATTCTATGGTTGCTGTTCATTCCATTGGGAGTTCTGGCGATCATCGGCATCATTAATGCCGTCAACGGGAAAGCAAAAGAACTGCCAGTCATTGGGAAGATAAAGCTAATAAAGTAGTTGAAACATTGTAGGCTTCTTGGAAACCTTCGCGTTTTATTATGCGGATTCGAATGAGTCGTTCGCCCATTTGGGCGAAACTGGTTCAGTATAATTGGTGATAGCAACCATCTGTTGATGGCTAATCGAAGCGACTCGTAAGTAGTCATCTTTGATTCGTACAAATGTAATGTGCAAACATGAGCGGATCGCCCGGCGCGATCCGCTTGCTTTTATTAAATTGTTAGTTTTCAAAGAAAAGATATTGTCGTTTGTTTAAAGCCGTTATCTCAAAAATAGCGCTTTGAGTCCGATCGAGACCTCACGTGTTTTTCAGTTCAATTTCCGTTTTAATTGACGTATTCGAGTGTTTTATTGGGCAAAATGTCAACGAGATTCAGACTGATTGCCTTCGTTTGTGTGCTTGTCTGACGCTTGTCAAGTTTCGAGAACGTGCTATTATCTACAAGGTAATAGATCAGAGTATAATCTGGTTATCCGGAATCTCTGGAATAATTCAAGGAGTAGTAGAAGATGAGTCTTGTTGTCTTAACGATCATTATGGCTTTCGGTGTGGTACTCACACTCGGATATGCAGCCATAAACTATTTTGCTGTTAAGCGCATGGATGAAGGAAATGAGCGAATGCGAGAGATCGCGGCCGCTATCCGTCT
>CAZBOM010000076.1:0-1540 GCA_964493375.1 uncultured Mageeibacillus sp.
TGATAAGTCGCAAATAGTGACCGGCATATCCGCCGAGCAACGAGATCGCCAGAACAACCATCCATTGTGTGATCATCAAAGGCCAGTTAAATCTTCCCGATTGGCGAGAGTTCTCCGCTTGCCTGTATTTGAAGAGCAACCAAGCAACCAGGATTGTAACGCCGAGTAAAGCGAGCGAGAACCAACTGAATGTGATCTCAGGGTTCAAGAAAAAGGCCGAGGCCGGCGATAGGATTTGGATAATGTTTAATGTCCACAAGGAAATCGTGCTTGTGGAGGTCAATGAGGGCGCGATGAATCCCGGCAAAAAGCTTGCGGTCGCATCGGTAAAAAGCAACACAATCAGCGGCCAGAAGGCGTTGACGAGCAAGAACATCGTGATCGCCGATGATGTCTTCTCCGTGATGAGATAGAAGATCTGCATCATGAAGAAAAAGATCAGTGTCTTGACAAATAACGAGATGAATACAAGCCAGTAAGCGACGAATCCTTTTACGTCTTGCGCATGCAAGTTGAAAAGGGCCATGAGCGAGCTGTGCAATACCGCCATAACAAGCGAGGGGCCGATCAGGTACGTGATGGCACCAAGGTTCAAGCTGCAAAATAATTTCGTACGACTGACGGGGAGTGCGTAATAGAAATCGCTTGCCGGAATCCGGTGCATGAAACTAAAGTACTGATAGGCGACGATAAAACTCATCAAAAACAGTAGCACCCCATGCGATAGAGTGGGTGTGTAAAAATAATTGTGGTTACCGCTCAGCGGGACGATCGTTGTAATAAAAAGGAAAACAGCCGGCAAGATCCATAGGGCGATGGGGCGTTTCCATATGAGTGTGCGCAACATGCCCTTGTGTTGGTTTTGCTCAGTATTTGATAAAAGCTTCACCGTTTTTCTCTCTTTCGTATTGATGTGTTGTGCGTCAGGCAGTCTGTTCAGAGGCTTGACGATTCTAGTTTTATAAGACGAAACGTGTGGTTGACTCTCGTTTTAGTCGAGTCACTTAAGATTTTATTTCTCAGTATTTTGCGTATATTAGGACGAAGCCGTAAATCAGGGCGACGCCGATCAAACTCCATAACCATTCGAGGAGAATAGGCGGGAACTTTTTTCGGTTGATGTCGCCTTGTTTCCCGCGTCGCATTGATCTACCTGTGACAACAGATGAAACGATTTGTCCTAAGAAAGCTCCGATCATGGCTCCGATAGCGAAAGCAATCGTTAACGGTTCGATGATACTTCTGTCAAACGGGTTGTAGATTGAGCTGAAAAAGCTTCCCAAGATGGCTCCGCCAGCCATGGAGAATAATGGCTGAATCCCCCAAAACCAACGCAGTGTTCCTGTTTTTCTCTCGCCCCATTCATAAGGTCTCATCATCGCGCTGAACCAGGCGAGAACGAACCAAAAGACGATCAAAATGACGTAGTACAAGATGTTTTCACGTGCGAAAATGGTTCGGTACATATCGACGACAGGTGCAAATAGCCAAGCATAAACAGGAGGCGTGAGAGGCGTAAGTTCTATTTTTGTGCAGAGCA
>CAZBOM010000076.1:1550-8606 GCA_964493375.1 uncultured Mageeibacillus sp.
AAAAGGGCCAAAAAGCGTGTAACGCGACATTGATGACAATGGCGTCGAACAGTCTGCCGGCCAACGAAAAGAGCGTAGCGCTAAATCCCGCAAAAACGAGTGACGCAAGAAAAGTCGTCAAATAGATTGGCCAATATGGCCAGATAAGGTTACTTAACCCCCAAGCATTCATGAGAATGGCCATCGCCCCCGCGTTAACGGCAAAAATAACGACTGTACCGAAGATAAGCGCAAGCGCGCGGCCTAGAAACCATTGGTTTCTTGTAAGTGGCATACTCGCTTCAACGTCAACGGTGTCGCGGCGGTAAAGGTGTCGAAACAGTACGCTTCCCATGACAATGACAGCGACAAAAGCGAGCGAGATGATGATCAAGTGAAAGGGTAGGAATGCGCTATTAAACAGGAAACGCATCCCGCCGAAAAACAAATAGGGCTCAGACATGTTAGTTGTCGGAACACCATTCGTGATGACCGTTTTTCCCCAACCTGCCATCGCCATAAAATTCTCACGTCCGATGATCATGAGCGCGATTGGCATCACAAGTAAAAAGAGGAACGTGAAGATTGCCACAAGCGAGCGGATCTCGGAAGCTGACTTGAGAAAAGTCCACCCCAACCCGGCTTTTCGGCGACGCGTTGTCAATCTTTTTTTATCTGAATTTGTCTGGGTCATGATTCTATGATCCTTTCGAGATTACGCCAATAATTCGCTCACGATATACGATTTCCGGCTCAGCTCATAGATGAAAACTTCTTCGAGCGTCAACGGCAAGACATCGAGCAAAAGCGGGTTCTTCTGATTCAAAATCGTTCGAAGCTCCTGCTCGGTGTTGCAAGACAAGATTTCGATCAGTGAACCGCGAGCGCTGTAACGGAGGATATCGAGACCCATCGATCGCAACTCATCCTCTGTGACTTCATCACGGAAGGCGATCTGTGCTTTCACAAGGCTGAGTCGCAGTTTGTCGAGCTCTTCGACGAACAACAAGCCGCCTTCGTGCAGAAGTCCGACGTGATCGCAGAAATCTTCAAGCTCACGCAAGTTTTGTGAGGCGATAAGCACGGTCATCTCATGGTCGGTGACTTGTCTTGCCAGAACGCGCTTCAAGTTTTGGCGCATGACGGGGTCGAGTCCGTCGAACGCTTCATCCATGAGCAAAAGTCGAGGTTTCGCGGCGATCGCGAGAATAAGCGCCGCTTGACGTTGCATGCCTTTCGACATGTGGTCAAGTCGCTGATCTTCTTTGAGCGGGAAGATTTGCAGAAGTTCTTCGTAGAGCGCTTGATCCCACGTTTGATATAGCGACCGATAGAAAATAGACATTTTCTTTAGGTTGTCAAAATGAAAATACGGTTGGTCGGCTACGAACAAAATTTCTTTCTTCGCATCGGTGTTCTCAAAAACGGGGACACCGCGGTAGAGCATCTGTCCTGCCGTGGGTTTGTAGACGCCGGCCGCCAATCTCAAAAAAGTCGACTTCCCCGCGCCGTTCGATCCGATCAGGCCGAAAATAGAAGCTCCGCTAATTTTGCAGCTGACACCGTCGAGTGCTTTGATCGCTCCAAAGTGCTTGCTGAGGCCCTCGGCCGCGACGATCGCTTCATGTCCGTCAAAAGCGCTTGACTCAACGATAGGCAAGGTAGCCACGTTATTTTGAAGCTCATTCTCTTGTTTTTCTTGTATTGGTTGATTCATCTGTGTGATACACCTTTCCTTATTATTTCTCGTTGATCAATTCTTGATTTGTTCGTCTATACATTCATCGAGAAGATTGTGAAGTATCTCGCGTTCTATGCCTGCTGTCCATGCGATATGGACAGCTGATCGAAAACTCCGTCGGATCTCTTCATGCTCGACCGCTCGGTCGTTCGCGATTTCGCCGAGGAAGTTACCTCTTCCGGGGACGGCGTAGATGAGACCTTCTTGTTCTAGCTCTCTGTATGCTTTCTGAACTGTGTTTGGATTGATCCCGAGCTCCATCGCCAGTTGGCGAACGGAAGGAAGTTGTTCGTGTGGCTGAATAATCCCGAGCGCGGCCATTCGGTGATACGAATTCTTCAGTTGTTGATAGATTGGCACGCCGCTCTGTGTGTTGACTTCTGGGTAAACCATCGTTCGCTCCTTACAATCCGTGTGTTATAACCGTACTAATTCAAACAGTACGGTGACAATATAGTACACGAAAAAGGTCTTGTCAACACATGTGAAAAATATTTTTCTGAAGTGTTTTCTGAAGCAAAAGAAGCGAACGGAGACGGAACAAAAGCCCAGTAGTATGTAAAAAAAAGACAATGTTACAGACAAGTAAATAAGTGAATTCTTCAGTGTTGCGTAAAACACGACAAAGAAAGTATTCCTGAGCAATCTTTCCAACGATTACTCGTTCATTTGAGCTAAGTGCTTGAATGTGTTATCGGGGTTGCGTAAGACATGAAAAAAGAAAAGCGTTCTGAAGAACGCCTTTCCAGTAAATATTAGTTCAGTTGAGTTAATGGTTAAGTTAACACTCGCCTTCTTTGCCGACTCGTCCGCAGGGGAGCAGCTGGATATCCTCGGCGTACGCTTGCATCGCCTCGAATGTCTCTTTCGAGATGACATGCTCCATTTTGCAAGCATCTTCGTCGGCGGTGTCACGGCTGACACCGATATGCAGGAGAAAGGCTCTCATAAGAACATGACGCTCATAGGTATCCTCCGCGATTTTCTCACCCTTAGGGAGAAGCGTGATACAACCGTCATCGGCCATCTCGATATGACCTGATTCGCGCAGTTTCCTCATGGCGATGCTGACTGACGGCTTACTGAAATTGAGAAATCGAACGATATCGATAGAGCGAACACAATCGCTCCTTTTTCTCAAAACAAAGATGGCTTTAAGATAATTTTCTGCTGAATCTGTCACGTGGCTCATGTCTACACCCTTTCTGTAAAGGTTCGTGGTCACAGTCTTTATTCTATCAGCAATGAGAAAAAGCGTCCACGACGCTTATTTCTTGATATTTTATTTTGATGTTGTCGTTATGAGAAAACAGTCCGCAGAAATTACTTTTTGGTCTGCTCTTGTGACGAAGGGCAACCTTGAGTGTTCGCCGCTCCACAAGATTTGCTATGAGCGCAGCCGTAACACCCGCCGTTTTTTTTCTTGTGACGAATCATTGAAAATACGATGGCTGCAACGATTAGGAGGATGACAGCGATAATCGCGTAATCGATCCCGTGAAGTTTAGCGGCGGCATAGGTGACATTAAAAATTTGCAGTAATTGATTAAAAACCATGAAGAGTATCCTTAAAAGATTTCCCCGGGAGCCGGTAGGAAGGAGAGTATGACCCGCGACCCCCGAGGATTTATGGACGATGACAGCGCTGGCCATGACACTCAGCACTGGTGCATCTAATGTAATGTTGCGACGCCCTGTAGGTTCTCGCAAGAAAGTGTCGATGCCCGCTATTTTGTACTGACAAGATTTGTTGTTTATCCCGTGTTTGTGACGCGAGCCACTCTTGGTTAAACCCTTCTAATGAGGGAGCGCAACGGTTAGTGGTCTGCGGTGCCGGTGGATCGGTATTTTGACCCACCGGCGGTACCACTTTGTCGCGCAGCGTGTTATGAAGAAAGTCCAGTCTTCACACTCTGCTTCCTGAATAACAGGTATAGTGATCCAAACAGCAAGACAACAGCCAAGCCTGAGAGGACGGTGAAGGTACCCCCTGTAAAGAGGAGACCGATTTGGTAAACAATGAAGGACAAGATGTAAGCGAATACGAACAAGTATCCGATCGCGAACCATGTCCATTTCGCGCTGTTCATCTCACGCTTGATCGCACCCATGGCGGCGAAGCACGGCGGGCAGAACAAGTTGAACATCATGAACGAGAAAGCCGAAAGCTTCGTGAAATGCTGAGCGATCGCCGCTAGACTGGCGAAGTTGCCTTCTTCCACGAGATCAAGCGCGTCTTCAACTCTGAAGATAACGCCGAACGTTGAGATAACTTCTTCTTTCGCAATCAATCCGGTGACAGTCGCAAGCGATGCTTGCCATCCGCCGAAACCGAGTGGCGCGAAGATAAATCCTAAGACGCTTCCTACTTTGGCCGCGATACTATCAGCGATCATCTCATCCTCAATCATGATGAGCTTTCCGTCGACCACAGCGAAGTGCAACAGGAACCAGAGAACAATACTTGAGAGCAAGATGATGGTTCCGGCGCGTTTGAAGAAAGACCATGAGCGCTCCCATGTGCTGCGCGCGACGTTTCCGATGGCGGGGACGTGATAGGCGGGGAGTTCCATAACAAAGGGTGACGGGTCACCGCTGAACATCTTTGTTTTCTTAAGGATAATGCCTGAGACAATGACGGCAAATAACCCGAGGAAGTAGGCGAGTGGCGCGACCCACCAAGCGCCTCCGAATAAGGCGCCCGCGACGAGCGCGATAATCGGGAGTTTCGCTCCGCAAGGGATCATCGGTGTGTTGATGATCGTCATGCGCCGATCTCGTTGGCTTTCAATCGTTCGTGAAGCCATGATGCCGGGGACGGAACAGCCTGTTCCGATAAGCATCGGGATAAAGCTTTTGCCGGAGAGACCGAAGCGACGGAACAGTCTATCGAGAATAAAGGCGATACGAGCCATGTAGCCGATATCTTCCATGATTCCGAGTAAGATAAACAGAATGATCATTTGTGGAACAAAGATGAGAACGGCGCCGACACCGCCAATAATTCCATCCGTTACAAGGCCGACGAGCCAACCGGCGACGCCTAAGCCTTCCAACCACCCTTGGACGAGAGGGATTAATCCATCTCCGAACCACCCATCAACCATATCTTGCGTATTGATACCAAGACTGATCGCGATGTAATAAACGGCAGCCATGATGGCAATGAAAATCGGATAAGCCCAGAATCGGTGAGTCACGATTTTGTCAATGCGGTCTGATTTGCTCAAGTCGTCTTCGCGTTTCGCGCGTTCAATCGCGTTCTCAGTGATGCCTTTGATTGCCGTATATCGTTCGGCTGTTATGATACTCTCACTGTCGTCATCGAGCGCTTTCTCACAACGGTCGATCATCGCTTCAATTGATTCTTTTTGAGAGGCAGTGAGAGGGAGTCCGCTCAGCGCTTTTTCGTCGCGCTCAAAAGCTTTGATCGCGATCCAGCGATGTCTCTCCTCGGCGACCGTACCAATCGTTGACTCAATCTCTTGAATCGCGACTTCGATTGGAGAGCTGAATTCTGTTCTGATTTTATCTTTTTCGTAACGTGGATCTTCACCACGAGCGGCGAGAAGACAACGCTCCACACACTCATCAACGCCTTCGCCTTTCAGCGCTGATGTTTCGATGACGGAACATCCGAGGCGTTTCTCTAGTTTTTTGAAATCAATCTTATGGCCGTCACGGCGTGCGACGTCGATAAAGTTGAGTGCGACGACGACAGGAACGCCCAGTTCCAGCAGTTGTGTTGTCAGGTATAAGTTTCGCTCGAGGTTAGAGCTGTCGACGATGTTTAGAATGACGTCAGGTTTCTCGTTGAGAAGATAGCCTCTCGAGATTTCCTCTTCAGGTGTATAAGGGGAGAGAGAATAGATGCCCGGCAAGTCTTGGATGACAATGTGTTTTTGTCCCTTGACGGTTCCTTCTTTTTTCTCGATCGTGACGCCTGGCCAGTTGCCGATATGTTGGCGACTTCCCGTTAGCTTGTTAAATAAGGTTGTCTTTCCGGAGTTTGGGTTTCCGGCAAGTGCGATTTTGATTGACGTTGGTTCCATGTGTATTCTCCTACTATTCTCCGTTTTAGCGATCAACCGGCATTTGAGTTGACGTCAGCTTGTCTTTCGACTTCGATGAGCGCACAATCATCTTTTCGAAGGGAGAGTTCGTAATGAAGGACAGTGAGTTCAACGGGGTCTCCGAGCGGGGCATATTTTCTAACGCAAACGGGGACACCTTTCGTGATTCCCATATCCATGATGCGGCGACGGACAGGTCCTTGGCCGTGGAGCCTCACGACAACGGCTGTCTCTCCGACTTTAAGATCATTTAGTGTCAACACTTCTTCTATTTCTCCTTCTTTTTCTATGAAAGTGACTCTCTTGGCATGTGCAACATTGGTCACATGCTTGAGTCTCACCATCCGGTGATTGTTCTGAAACGAATATCCGGAGCGCCAGATTCTCATCGAGAGCCAAGCGACAACCGCGTATAGCGACAACGACATTGTTGCCGTTACGATGTGTCAGGCGAACAGGCTCGCCTTCTGTCAGTCCGAGTGATCTTAGGTGACGACAAGTGCAATCATTACCACGGATACACTTGACATACCCTGTTGAGCCCGGTTGTAACCAAGTCAAGGGCAACATGATGATTCTCTCCTTTAAAGTTCGACCTATCGGCAATCACTCGATTGCACCAAAGTACGATTGGTTATCAAAAGTTAGCAATATCTAACTTCAGCTAATGTTAGTATAAGCAAACTGGATTGTCAAGCATGAAATTTCAAGAAAGATATGGCTGATATTTGAAAAAATAAATGCACGATCAATTTGCAATTAACTCTTGCAAAAAAAGCGCTGAATGCCCGCTGAATGCCAAAGAAAACTGGACAGTGAGAATCGCGGGGTGTCCAGTTTAATAAGGTACATCAAGGATTCAGTTTAATCTGGTACATCAAGGATTCAGTTTAATTTGGCACATCGGCGATCCCGAAAAATATGACATTCATCAAATGATCCACTGTTTAAACTCTATTCTGTACGAAATCTTTTTAGCAAAGCATAAGCTCGGCCCAAAATTTGGCGATAGGTGGTCATTTTTTCAGCTTGCACAAACTCCTTTTTGGATAAGTTGCGATTCTGGCCAGATTCGGGCTTTTCGTGGCAAGAATTTCAACTTGTACAAGCTCCTCCTTGGATAAGTGCGATTTCTGGCCAAGATCTGGCGAAATGTGGTCACTATTTCAACTTGTACAAGCTCCCCCTTGGATAAGTGCAATTTCTGACCAAGATCTGGCGAAGGGAAATTAATATGTCAATAAACAATCATTTGACCGTGGT
>CAZBOM010000077.1:0-966 GCA_964493375.1 uncultured Mageeibacillus sp.
CTTATGCTCGCGGCCGAGCACGGAATCGATGTCACCGTCATCGAGATGCTCCCTGCTTTCATGGGCAAAATTTGTACGGCGAACCGGACGCATATCATTCACGAACTCGAAAAACACGGTGTCAAGCTCATGAATTGTTCACGACTCGAGAAGATCGAAGACGGCCAAGTGTCCGTTCGCGTCAATGAATCGCCCACCGTACCTGATCCTTACAACACATGGAATCCGATTTTGCCGGAGAATATCCCCAATCCTTTGGCGAAGCCGATTAAAGAAGAATACAAGTCAAAAACGATCGACACGGACCTTGTGGTCCTCGCGGTCGGAAACGAATGTGACAATGACTTTTTCCGCTTGCTCAAGGATTCGTACATTACGCCTGAAATTTATCTTCTCGGCGATGCCGCCCATACAGGCATGGTCATGCATGCTGTTCGCGCCGGCTACAGAACAGGCATTTCCATCTAGGGTGAAGTCGAGTTAATAGAAATCGCATAACAGTACTAAACATGTAGTCCATTTAATAGCGGGATTGATAGAAGGTTGATGTGACACAAAGCAAACAGAAGATGATGAGACGAAAGAAAGCTGACAAGCCCTTAAGAATCGCGCTTGTTGGATGTGGCCGCGCGGCCGTCGCGCACTTGAAGGCGATTCACTTCTTTGAAAAACGAGGCTTTGTTGAGCTTGTGGCTGTCGTCGATCGCGATGAGAAAGCCGTCGAACGTGTCGTCGATTCACGTCCTTCTCGTTTTCATCAACCGATGGCGTCCGACAACCTAGACTCGGTGCTGGAGCATCTACCGATTGATATTACCGTGATTGCGACACCGCCGGCCATTCATTTTCAACTCGCGGAGAAAGCGCTTCGAGCAGGTTCTCACTTGATCGTGGAAAAACCGTTGACACTCGACTTGGGCGAAGCCGATCGCCTTGTTGAGATGGCGAAAGAGCAGCGACGAGCTA
>CAZBOM010000077.1:976-8432 GCA_964493375.1 uncultured Mageeibacillus sp.
AATAACAGTATAACATGAAATTTCTAAAGCGGCGAAAAATTTTCTGAGGAGCGGGATATTCGGGAATGTTCTCTACGGCACAGTCGTTGTTCGATGGGGCCATGACCAAGCGTATTACGATCAGGCGCCTTGGTTCGGAACGTGGGAGAGCGAAGGCGGCGCACTGATGAATCAGAGTATTCACGCTGTCGATTTGATGACATGGTTGATGGACGCAGAGCCTATCGAGGCGACCGGTGTTTTGCTCCGTCAATGCCACGAGATGGAAGCCGCTGATCTCGCGATTGGGACATTGACATTGAAAGGCAATCGTTTGCTCCATATCGAGGGAACGACGAATACCGACCCGAAATCGAAAGAAGCCTCGTTTTTCTTGCGATGTGAGCGCGGGACAGTCTACGCGTCGATTGCGGGAGGTATTCCGAAAGTGAAGATCATCGGTGATAACGGCAAAATATATCATCGCAAAATACTTCTTGAAGGCGTGAAGAATCGTATTCGTCGAGAGGGCATCGGTGTTCTCAAAGCGCTCGGCAACCCGTATACGTTTATGTATGGCGATATGTTCGATGCGATCGCGGAGCGACGCCCCCCACTTGCGCCTGCAGAGGCAGGGAGCGACTCACTTCAACATGTACTCGCCATCTTTCAAGCGGCTAAAGAGCATCGAACCATTTCGTATCCGCCTGAAAAATTTTGCTTGCGAGATATGAGCGGGTTTTTCGATTGATTCGAACGAACTTCACTTTATCTCGAATAGCTGCGTATTTCACCCGTTTGCTCTTGGTTAATGAGTTGCCCGTCTTCCGAGAAGGTATATTGATAGACAACTTTTTTTCCTCCGATTATAAAAGATGAGGAAAAAAAGGAAAAGAAATTATCCGTGACGCTCTCCACTTCCCAGACCAACTGCCCGTTCTCATCTTTCGAGAGCTTTCCGCCAAGCGACCCCTTGATCGAGTAAAACTCGCGCGGTTCAAAAGTATCATGGTCACATACGAGTAGCACAGCCGTCAGATTGTCTCGAATAAGCTTCGTTAACCTTTCATTGGGGTTGGGGCATGTACTCGTTAATTCTTTAAGAAAGTCATCATCTTTGAAAACTTTATCAAGTACAGAGGCGATCTCAGCCCTTCGTCCACCAGCGCGATGTTTCATTTCACTTTCAGAGAGCTTTGGAACAGAAGACGCGCTGATGTAAACTTTATTGTTCATTTCGATCATATCTTCAATGAAATAGAGATCGTTTTTTGATTTATAATCGATAAAATCAATGACCTTGCCTGATGAGTCGAGTTTTGCCAATTGGTCGCCTATTTCATGACTTTGGAGCAGGACGAGATAGCCGTCTCCTAATTTAGCTGATGCTCCGATGCCGGAAAGGCCGATGCTCTCCGTTGTGCTAGACAGTAGCTTGCCTTCGCGGTCGAATCTCCTCAAAAGGAGATTGTTTGAAGGAATGATTTTGCTGAATACAACAATGTGATCACCATCGAATGTAGCCGAACTAATAACCTCACTTGAATTAGAATCAAGGTTGTCATGTTTCCAGACCCATTGTATTTTTCCGTTTTTGTCTAGCATCATGATTTTTTCGGTGATAAGCATCCGTATTACATCTGAATCGGTTTGTTCGCTTTTTTGAGTGATATCTACCGCAACACTACCGTACAAGAGTGTTGCGTCATCGCTAGATGCAAACCCTCCGATATGAAAATAGTTGGGGAACTCTGTGCTCCATACGAGCTTACCATCGTTGTATTTTTCAAAGTAAGATTTGTCTTCTACCTGCGCGCCGGTCTCCGGATCCTCGCGAAGCGTGTATCTCGCCAAATAGGATATTCCATGCTCGGCGACTCGATAACCGTGTTGCCAACCGCTTTTTCGGATGTTCCATAGATTGTTTAGAACTTCGGGTGTTGGATCTTGCTGGTAGATTTCAGCCCCGCCCACTTCTTTCGTGATGATCTCCGAAGTCTTGCCGTATGAGAATGTGCTTGTGGTGATATCTCGGTACACTTTTTTTATCTCCCCTCTCGACAGTCCTTCCGTCGAGAGGTTGTGCTCGTTAAAAAAAGCCAGCGCGGCGTTGTACTCCCGTGCTTCAGCGTAGATCGAGTAACCCGCGAAAATAGACGCTGCCAGTACGAGTGCCAGAACAGCGGCCATCGCAGGACTGAAGCGGAATCTCTTTCGAGAGAGTTTCTCTTCGATACAAAGACCGGGCGCTGGCGTGATTTTGCCAGCTTGGCCTGTCGTTGATGTCATTGCATTCGCAGTGGACGCCTCCGGTACCATAGAGACTTGTTTGACATCCGTGGTTTCGCAGGTTGCGAGAATTTTGTCTTTGTCCGGAAGTGGAAAGCTGTCGAGTTGTTCCAAAACGGTTTTTATGTCTTTTGTTTTCATGCCGGATTCCTTCCAATTATCGGTAACGCTGTTTGATCTTTTTGATGGCTCGCTGGTATCGTTTTTGCGCGACGGAAACAGTGAGTCCCATCATCTTGGAAATGTCTTTGTAGGAGAGTCCGGAGTACAGTCGAAGAATCAGAATCTGTCTGTCCTCCTCATTTAGTATCCCAAGCATTTCCGAGACATCCGGCAAGCCATCTTCAATTTCCGGTGTGCTGTCGTGGTTGATGCTCGTTTCAAGGTCTCGGTTGATCGCGTCATCTGTTTCAAAAGCCTGATCGTCGTCATCAGGTGATTGAGCGACCCAATCGTCATACGGGATCGACGGCTTGCGCTTGCGAACGATGTCGACGGCTAAATGGCGTGTCATCGTCAGAATCCATGCTTTTGCGTTCGTTCCCGGTTGGAACGTATGCGCATACTTCATGATTTCGATCATGGTGTCTTGCAGGACGTCTTCGGCATCTTCATAATTACCGACGATCGCATAGGCAACTGAGAACACCATCCTCGCCATGCAATCGTAGATAACGGACAGGGCTTCTTTGTCGCCCTGCGAATAACGGGTGATGGCCTGATCGCATGTCTGATTGAGTTGTTTTTTGTGCACCTAAAGTCCGCCCTTCCATCCACCTACTGATAATAAAGCGTTTAAGGAACCATTTTCGGACATTCTAGCGTAAATTCGCTCCTTCGAATGGAAAGACTTATAATGAGTCATAAGAGTTCAAACTGATTGAAAGAACGGTTTCTTAGATGCAATCTGTTTAAAAGGTGAGATTGCTTTGTAAACAGAAGCCGAATGGATTGATAGCGAGGGAGTCAAGATGGAAAGAGCTGATGTAGAACGTATTTTGAGGGCGACGGATCACACGCTGTTGCGGCCGACTGCCACGTTCGATGAAATAACAAAACTGTTGAGAGAAGGCATGGAGTTCGGGTGTGCGAGTTGTTGCATTCCGGCTTCTTATGTCAGTGAAGCCGTCAGTTATGTTGGCGATGAGTTCCCGATATGCACTGTTATCGGTTTTCCGAACGGCTACGATACCACGGGCTCTAAACTATTTCAGACGGAAGACGCGTTAGAGAGCGGAGCGGCTGAAATTGATATGGTGATTAATCTCGGCTGGGTCAAAGACGGTCTTTGGGATTTTATTACGGACGAGATTGAGCAAATTCGAGATCTTTGTGACGATGCCATTCTAAAAGTCATCATTGAGACATCTGAGTTGGAAGACCACGAGAAGATTCATCTCTGTGAAATCGTGACGGCTTGCGAGGCCGATTTCATCAAGACATCGACGGGCTTTGCGTCCGGAGGCGCGACGCCGGAAGATGTTCGCCTATTGCGAGCGCATGTCGGACCTCATATCGGTGTGAAAGCGTCTGGCGGCATCCGAACGCTAGAAGACGCGCTCGCTTATCTAGATCTCGGGGCGACACGTTTAGGTGCCAGCGCGCTCGTCAAACTGGCCCGTCCTTTTATTGAAGAAGACTAGAGAGACCGAACCGACCATGTGGTGATACCTCTTATCGAAGCAGAATCAATGGATCGTTCAACCGATTACGGAGAGATGCCTTCGGAGGCATCATGTAGAAGGAGTGCAAAGACGATGCAATACAAAAAAACTGATTTTGTCCATATCTTGAGAATTGATCGCGGTGAAGAGATCGTGAAAGCCGTCAACGATTTCTGCCAAAGAGAGCATATCACGCTCGGATTTTTGAGCGGGCTCGGCGCAATTGATCACGCGAAGCTCGGCCTCTATTCGCTTGAGAAACATGAATATCTCGTGAACGAGTTTGACGGAGAATATGAGATCGTCAATCTCGTCGGCAATGTCACGACAAAAGAAGGTGTGCCCTACGTTCACATGCATATGATGATCAGCGATGAGACGGGCGCTGTTTTTGGCGGGCATCTCACGGAGGCGCGCGTCGCCGTCACGTGTGAGATCTTTCTTCACACCGTGGCGGGTACGGTCGAACGTGAGGTCGATCCGGCGATCGGCATCAATATGATGGTCTTCGACGAGTCATGACGATTGTGTGTAGAACGCGGCTCACATCGCGTGATCTCAAATATATTTCTGTAACGATGAGCATTGCGTTTGCCTAGTCTTATAAGTAAGATAATTGAGGCTATGCAAACAAAAAGTACGAAGAAAAAATCACTCCTCAGACGTTTCGTCTCATACTACGGTCCCTATAAAGGACTTTTTGCCGCGGATTTGTTCGCCGCAACTGTTTATGGTGGTGTGGGGCTTGTCTTTCCGTCTATTATTCGTTATTTGGTCAACGACGTATTCACTTTGGCGGATACCTCTTTGATCGCGCCGATTCTCATCAAAACAGCGATTCTTATGTTTGTCCTCTATCTCGTCGAGGCGGCATCATTATATTACGTGACATCGTGGGGGCATATCCTCGGTGCTCGAATCGAAACGGATATGCGAGCGGATCTCTTCGGACACATGGAGAAACTGTCTTTTTCCTTCTTTGATAAAACGAGTACGGGGAAGATGGTTTCGCGATTGATTAACGATTTGTTCGACATTACAGAACTTGCGCACCACGGCCCGGAAAACGTGTTTATCTCCCTTTTCAAGATTGTCGGATCATTTATCATCTTGTCTCGGATTCACGTGTACATGTCATTGATTTTGCTGTTCTTTACCGTTTTGCTTGTCATCGTCATGTTTGGGTACCGATCAAAGATGTCCAATGTCTTTATGGATAACCGTCGAAAAATAGCCGAAGTGAACGCGATTGTCCAAGACAGCCTATCGGGGATCCGCACCGTCCAATCGTTTTCGAACGAACAGGTTGAGGTGGAAAAATTTCATCACGGCAATGAAGCGTTTTACCACTCGAAACGCCGCATGTATTTTTTCATGGGTAAGTATTTTACGCTCAATCAGTTTATGCAGGGCTTGCTCTATCTGGTGACGCTGATTGCCGGTGGTATTTTTGTCATACGCGGAACACTCAAGCCCGGTGACGCCATCGCCTTTGTTCTTTACATCAACATGTATCTTGTCCCGATCAGGACGCTCATCCAATTTAATGAGCAATTTCAAAAGGGGATGACCGGCTTTCAAAGGATGGTTGAAATTCTCGATACGGAGCCGGAAATCGTTGATCGACCGGAGGCGATTGACGCAGGGGTATTGAAAGGTCAGATTACGTTCGACCGTGTCTCTTTTTCGTATGACGACGACGTTGTCTTGAAGGATCTGTCGTTCTCGATTGAGGCAGGAAAGACAGTCGCGCTTGTCGGTCCTTCCGGTGTCGGAAAGACGACAATCTGTTCGCTCATCCCGCGCTTTTACGATGTGACGGACGGGCGAGTTCTCGTCGATGGTGTCGATATTCGAGATTTCACGCTCCGTTCGCTTCGCAAAAACATCGCCGTCGTTCAGCAAGATGTCTATCTTTTTAACAGCTCTGTCGGCGATAACATCAGCTACGGAGATCGAGAAGCAAGCGAAGAGGATATTCGTGAAGCGGCGAGAAAAGCCCATGTCGATGAATTTATTGAATCTCTGCCCTCGGGTTACGAGACGATTGTCGGTGAACGCGGCGTCCGTTTCTCAGGTGGTGAGCGCCAGCGCATCTCGATTGCGAGAGCCTTCTTGCGCAACCCGCCTATTCTGATTCTCGATGAAGCGACGAGCTCTCTCGACAACATCAGCGAGCGCGCCATTCAAGCGGCGCTCGACGAACTCTCCCGCGACAGGACGACACTCGTTATCGCGCATCGCCTGTCGACCATTCGCAATGCCGATGAGATTCTTGTCCTCTCGGAACATGGTATCGCCGAGCGAGGAACGCACGCCGAGCTTCTTGAAAAAGATGGCGAATACGCTTTTCTCTACCGGAGTCAGTTCGAAGAAGAATAATCCTTTCAGCACATTCGTAACCATTTCACAATTCTGTCGTCTTTAAGAGTAAGACGTTATCGTTTTGCTCAAACCATGATGGCCATAAGTTTTGCCACGTTTGGGAAGGAGATGAGAATGATGAAAATGAAACAGAAAGTATTGATCGCTCTATCGCTGGTTTGCATCTTTTTACTTGCTTCTTGTCGGGCTGGTGTTTTGGTAGAAGAAAGTGAACAAACACCTCTCCCCAATATCTCAACAGAGGAGAAAGAGGGTGATCCTTCAACACCGACGACATCCACTTCGACGCGTCAAACAGAGGCACAACATCCGTTGCCGTCCTCTTCAGTAAAGAAACAAAACGTCAGTGTGTTTGTCTCATGGGTTCACCATCAAACGCTCGATGAATTAAAAGAAGATGCTGATTATATTGTGTATGGACGCGTCGTCAAACAGTGGACTGAATGGAGAGTGTTTAAAGATGGGGAAGATCCCGAAAATACCAAAAACCCGGGAGTTGAGACGACCGAACGATCTTGGCGAGAACTCGTGACCATCAGCCAAGTCGAAATCCTAGACAGTTTTGGCAAGATGAATCCCGGAAAAACTATTGATGTTCAGTTATTGGGAGGCGAGACAGACGACACTATTTTTGAAGTGTCGCCAACGGCGAAGATTGTTGTGGGCGCATCGTATGTTTTCTTCTTGAAGCACTGTCGTGAATATGAGAATACGGCGCGGCTTATGACTCCCTACCAAGCGCTTTACCTTGCGGCAAACGAAACAGTCATCAATGGATATTTCCCGCTGACATTTGAGATGCTTCATCAATGGAAAACGAAGTGAGTTAAAGTTTACTGTTTTGTAGAGGGCTGTCCGGATGGGCAGCCTTTTGTTGTCCATTACGATGGACAAAATGCCTCAAATAAATCATTTTATCCATTATAATGGACAAAACATTGAATTATTGGAGATTGTCCATTACAATGGAAGAGAATTGAGGTGAGCGCCATGATTATTCGCGAAACATACTTACAGAGAATCATTCCTTTCATGAAAACAGATGTTATTAAGGTCATGACAGGGATTCGCCGTTCCGGCAAATCTGAGTCAAGTCCAGAATGTTGGTGTAAATTCCCTTTCCCTGTAGAGGGGTCTTA